>JAFXIZ010000023.1 GCA_017532725.1 Bacteroidaceae bacterium | reverse complement strand
TGAAAAAATTTTTCAAAAAAAACAGATATAACAGTTCTGTAACCTACTAATTAAGTAAGCAGGAAAGAAAGTGCGCATACATACGTTAAAGGGCAATATAGGGCTTATAATTGCTCTATAAAGTCTTGTCGTAGCGTGGCTTTATTATTGCAAATTTGTATAATTAAACTCAATTTTAGTAGGGTCGGGGATGTAATGGCGTAACTCCCATAGTTTATCTAAATCTTCCAAAAATTGGTTCGAGAAAATTTCGTCGTAGGGTACTGAAGCGAAGAAAGTTGAAAAACTCTCTTCGCTTTTTTATTTGTGGTTGGTTTTTTAGGGGTGGTAATGGCTGTCGGGGTACTTGTGCGAATGTATATTTTCATATCCATTGAATTTTCGTGCTTTTTTGCATAGATTCGTAATAAATTGTGTATTTTTGCAGAATGTGGATTGTTCTTGTCTGTTTGTTTATTACTACAAACTGTGTGGAACGACCGTAGTTGTTTATAAATTATATACGATATGAAATTATTTGCACGCATCTGTTCGACTATATTTCATCCGTTCATCATCCCGGTGGCGGGTATTTTCTTGTCGTTGTACTTTTCGTATATGCGTATGCTGGGTATTGGCTACACTGTCAACATCTTGCTGATGGTTGTGTTGTTTACTATTGCCATTCCGGGCTTGGGTGTTCTTATGCTGTATAAGACTCGCCGCATTACGAGTGTGGGTCTTGTCAATCGCGAGGAGCGTACGTTGCCTTATATAATATTCTTTTGCAGTTATATATTGGGGGCTGTATTCTTGTGGTGGACCAATCTGCGTGGTGTGCAGTTGGGCTACTTTGTGGGTGGCTTGCTTGCTATTATAATAGATCTTATTGTAAATCGTTGGTGGAAAATAAGTGTGCATATGACTGCAATGGGTGGCTTTACGGGCCTTATCTTTGCTATGAGTTATCTGCAATATATTATGTACACCGAATATACTCCGTTGTTGCAATCGATAGCCATATTGGGCTCGGGTGCGTTGGGTACATCGCGCATTATTCTCAAGCGTCACACCATAGGACAGGTGTGCTGTGGTTTTATCAACGGGTTCTTCTGGGTGTTCTTGGCTTGTTTTCTTGCTGTCGTATTGCAATATACACACTAAAAATCAGATATTATGCAGCCTATCGTAAGTATTATTATGGGCAGTACATCGGATATGCCCATTATGGAAAAAGCAGCACAATTGCTTAATGAATTTGAAATACCGTTTGAGATAAATGCCCTATCGGCGCATCGCACTCCTGCACAGGTCGAGGAGTTTGCTCGCAATGCGCAGGGTCGTGGCATCAAGGTTATCATTGCTGCGGCGGGTATGGCTGCGCACTTGCCCGGTGTTATTGCTGCAATGACTCCTCTGCCTGTTATTGGTGTTCCCATCAAATCGACACTTGAGGGTGTGGATGCCTTGCTTGCTATTGTGCAGATGCCTCCGGGAATACCTGTGGCTACGGTTGGCATCAATGCCGGTCTTAATGCCGCAATATTGGCTACACAGATACTTGCATTGAGCGATGAGCGCATTGCTCGCCGTGTGTGTGAGTATAAGGAGAGTCTTGCCAACAAGATATCGAAGGCCAATGATGAGTTGGCTCAAATCAAATACGAGTTTAAGACCAATTAATCTGTCACCATTTGTCGTGAGGTTATAGACGGGGTCGATTGGTCGAATGTGGTCAGTCGGCAGTGCTTGTGTCATACCTCAATTATAGAATATTATGTATAATTACAATCGTCGCAAAACCATCGAGGTAAATATTGGAAATACTCCCCTTGGAGGTGATAATCCTATTCGCATACAATCGATGACCAATACATCGACACTCGACACGCCTGCCAGCGTGGAGCAGTGTATTGCAATAATAGATGCCGGAGCGCATTATGTGCGCCTCACAGCACAGGGAGTTCGCGAGGCCGAGAACTTGGCCGACATTCGTAAGCAGTTGCGTGACAAGGGTTACGAAACGCCGTTGGTGGCCGATATTCACTTCAACCCACACGCTGCCGAGGTGGCTGCCGAGAATGTGGAGAAGGTACGCATCAACCCGGGTAACTTTGTGGATCGCATCAAAACTTTTGCCCAATATGACTACACCGAGGAGGAGTATGCCATAGAGTTGCAACGCATCAGAGAGCGTCTGATTCCTTTTATCAACATTTGCAAGGAGCATAAGACGGCCATTCGCATAGGAGTCAATCACGGCTCGTTGTCCGATCGTATAATGAGTCGTTATGGCGATACTCCACAGGGAATGGTAGAGTCGTGCCTTGAATTCTTGCGCGTGTGTCGCGATGAAAACTTTAACGATATTGTTATCTCTATCAAGGCATCCAATACGGTTGTTATGGTAGAAACAGTGCGTCGTCTTGTGGTTGCTATGGATGCCGAGGATATGCACTATCCGTTGCACTTGGGTGTGACCGAAGCCGGCGATAGCGAGGATGGTCGTATCAAATCGGCTGTAGGCATAGGCGCACTGTTGGCGCAAGGCATAGGCGACACTATACGAGTATCGCTCAGCGAAGACCCCGAGAAGGAAGTTCCTGTGGCATACAAACTTGTCGATTATATTACGGCTCGTAACCACCACGCCCCCATTACAGGGGTTTGTCCTGCCGACTATAACTTTGTGCAACCTGCCCATCGCCCTACGGTGTGTTGTGGCAACATAGGAGGCAATCAGGTGCCTGTAGTTATAGGTACTGCTTGTGGCAAACTCGCTCCCGACTATGTATATGCTGCCTCGAATGCACCTCAACAAGCACCCTCGCATCCTACTATAGTCGATGCTGCTGTATATACAGCCGTTCCCAATACATATCCCTTATTCGACGGCTCACAATTGGAGCAGATAGAGCAATCGACTGCCGACAAGTGCTTCATTGCGTTAGATTGTGCCGATGTAGATGCAACACTCGTTGATCGATTGTCGAGCATCTCTCAGCAGATGGTCATCATACTCAGTTCGCATCACATCAATCCCGTAGGCGACATTCAAGCCGTCGTACATCGTCTGCAAAACGCAGGCATCACAGCACCGGTTGTGGTGCGCGCCACATACAACGAGGATATAGCCGAGGACTTGCAAGTCAAGTCGGGCGCCGACTTGGGTGCCTTGATGATTGATGGTTATGCCGAGGGTGTATGGCTCGAAAATAACGGAACGGTGGAAGCCGGCCACTGCACCGATTATGCCTTTGCCATACTGCAAGCAGCACGTCTGCGTACAAGTAAGACCGAGTATATATCTTGTCCGAGTTGTGGTCGTACCCTTTTCAATTTGCAACAAACCATAGCCCGAGTAAAAAGCGCAACATCGCACCTGAAAGAACTGAAGATAGGTATTATGGGTTGCATAGTAAACGGCCCGGGCGAGATGGCCGATGCCGACTATGGTTATGTGGGTTGTGGCCCTCGTCGCATAGCATTATATAAAGGAAAGAGTTGCGTAGAGCGTAACATCCCCGAGGAAGAGGCTGTAGAACACCTTATAGCCTTGATAAAGGCCAACGGTGATTGGCGCGAAGCGTAATGAAGATATTATTCAATAAAAAAAGCAACGAAAATTTTTCGTTGCTTTTTTGTCCTATACTATCAGGCTTCAGGATTTTTGTTCTTGCGAGCGCGAGGTTTGGTCTTATACACCACAGGAACTTCGCGGCTCATACTTTGCTCGAGCGAAATGAGAGTTTCGGTAGAAACCACACCGGGAATATTCTGAATACGATTGTTGAGCAAATCCATCAAGTGTTCGTTATTATAGGCATATAATTTACACAATATAGTATATGGACCTGTTGTAAAGTGGCACTCAACAACCTCGCGAATTTTCTCCAATTCGGGCACTACGTCACGATACATCGATCCTCGCTCAAGTTTCACTCCTATATAAGTGCAGGTATGATAGCCAAGCACTTTAGTGTCAACGTGGTACCCCGATCCGGTAATAACCTCTAAATCAATCATTCGTTGTATGCGTTGGTGAACAGCGGCACGCGACACACCACATACGGCGGCAACATCTTTCGATGGGATGCGTGCATTGTGCATAATAATCTCCAAAATCTGGCGATCCAAATCGTCAATTTTCTCCATAACCTCTGTTTTTATGATTATTCTCTACTTTTATTGCTGATAAATTAAAATCTCTCGGTAGCAAAAATAAAAACATTTTTTTATAAAAAGAAATATTTTTCGAAAAATATTCGTGTTTTGCAAGAAAAATGCAACATTAATCAAGTAAAAATCATATTAAGAAGCCAAATAGTAATTAAAACATATAATAATAACACACCCTGCTGTTGTACAGTAAGGTGTGTTTATAACTACAAAACAGTAGTCGGAACAATTTATCTCCTACAACTATTCTTGCACTTGTACATTGTCGTTGGTGAGGAGTTGTCCGTTGTACTCGCCGGTGAGGGTGTTGAGGAATGCAACAATGAGTTCTTCCTCGTGGTCGGTGAGTTCTACGCCCGATTGGTATGTGCCCATCTTGCACACAGCCTCCTTGAGCGATGCTTGGCTACCATCGTGATAGTAGGGCCAAGTAAGTGCCACGTTGCGCAATCCGGGTACTTTAAAACGGTGACGGTCGCGCTCATCTTGTGTTACTTTGTAGCGACCATCATCCTCGGCAGTAAGTTCGGTGTTACGGTCGGCAAAGTAGTGACGGCGCAATCCCATTAACTCATACGACTCGCCACCCAAGTTTACGCCCACGTGACAAGTGGCACAATTGTATTTTTTGAAGAGGGCGTAACCTTCAAGTTCCTCGGCAGTGAGAGCCTCATCGTTGCCACGCAGGTATTGGTCGAAGCGCGAATTGGGCGTGATAAGCGTCATCTCAAAAGCCTCGATAGCGTCGGTGATGTTGGCTTCGTTCCAACCATCGGGATATACGGCTGTAAATGCCTCGGTCAGTTGCTTGTCGGCTTGTAGTTTGGCAATGATTTCGTCGAACGATTGTGATGCCATTTCAACAGGATTTAGTGGAGGTCCAGCAGCCTGCTCGGCAAGTGTGGCAGCACGTCCGTCCCAGAATTGTACAAAATTGAACACTGCATTATATACAGTGGGCGCATTGACACCACCCAACTGACCTTGTACGCCCTCCGAATATTGCTTGTTATCGACGCCGGCAGTATTGAGGCCGTGGCAAGTGGCACACGACACCGTATTGTCGCTCGATAGGCGCACGTCGTGATAAAGAATATTACCCAACTCGGCCTTGCGAGCATCTACATCTACGCTGAGAGGAAGTGGACGAATAGGCTCGTTGGCACGCTCACCCTCCAATCCGTCGGCATAATACTCGGTGCGGTACTGTTGTACCCAATCTACCACAATGTCGCGTTTGGCTTGTGTCATTTCACTGCCCCAATGCACCAAATAGTATTGCACAGGAGGCATAGTACCATCTACGGTCACTTTCTCAACCTTTGCCACATCTACCGGACTCGGCATCTTGCCCTCCTCCATAGCAGCCATCATAGGTGCCATATCGAACATTCGGTAACCCTCGGATGCATCTTTCTTCACCATATCGCCCACAAGAGGCACATTGGCGTAGAACGGCAACTCGGGCGTAGCACTGTGGCAACTCAAGCATCCACCTTTAACGAAGATGGCTGTTGCCTTGGCTGCATCGGAGTATTCATCGCCCGACGGAGCCTTTACACTGATACGATAGATGACAAATAGAGCCACTATCAGTACCAATACACCTATAAGCACGTTTCTTTTCATAATAGTGAGTATTTAATTGTGTTAATGGTTATCTATTATAGATGTGTACGCTATCGGCAGCCGATGGCAGGTAATTGACACCATACCAGCACATCTGCAAGGCTATGAATGCCACCAACAGTACCACGGCCAGCACCCATTTGCGCTGCTTACCGACAATGCGCAGATGCAGGAACAGCAGATAGAGCATCCAAGTTGCTGCTGCCCAAGCCTCCTTGGCATCCCAACTCCAATACTCGCCCCAAGCCTCCTTGGCCCACAATGCACCGGTAAACATACCTATGGTAAAGAAGGCCAACCCACCGTACACCAACTGCTCGATGGCAGGATATAGGTCCTGACGATAGAAGAACTGACCTACCGTCAACAGTGTGGCACAACCCAACAGGGCATAGGAGAACATATATACTGCAACGTGAGGTATAAACCACACGCTCTGCAATGCCGGCATAAGGGTATGGTCGTGTATCTCGGGACGTGCTATATTAATAATCATAAATACGGCAGCCATAAGCGTCGAGAAGCACAGTATCCACCTGTAGTGCCAACGGCGATAGGTAATGGCTCCGGCTACAAACATAAAGAAGGAGTACCATAGGCGCGTTTCGCCTATAGTGCGCATAGGAGGGCGATGCAGGGTTATACCCAAGGCTACAATAAATGCAGCAAGCACACCCACTGCGGCTACCGTAAACCACATAGCCACGCTATTGTAGGTTGTCTTGCGCAATGCCAGCGCAGCACCTACTGTAGAGAGTGCTATCGACACGATAGCCACCCAAGGAAATATGTTCCAACCTACTATCATACGCTACGTTGTTTAGGTCCTTGAACAAACATCATCACAGCACCTGCTATGAGCATAACAATACCGGCAGCCATCACCCACTTCCAAGGTTGACGCACCACCTGCACGATGCACGCCACACCTGCTGCATAAGGCTCATATCCTACCAGATATATATCCTCGGCAATAGTGCGCGAGTAGGGATGATTGACGGCAAGTGTCACTTGTTCGCCTCCCACCAATACATCGGCCTCGTAGGCCATAGGCGTACCGTTGTCGTACATATCGGCTCGGAAATCGACCAACGTCATTTCGTAATCGAGCATCGTTGTACTACCATCGGTACGGTAGGCACGGCTGTTAGGCGCATCGGCCACAACCATCAATCGCATAACATCAGTATCGGGTGCGCCCCAAAAACCGGCACCTACTGCCAGCCACAAGCCTACGTGGTTGCAGAGGAAACGCCAACGAATGCCTTGCGCATTGCGCCAACCTCGCAGCACAACCATTGTCAACTGCGACAGCACAAAGAACATCGCCACAACAAACGGATAGGATGTTGTAGCAGGATTGCGTTGCAGGCCGGCTATCACACATCCGGCTATCAACAATATTACCGACAAGACAGTTGCCTCGGTCGAGAGCATATATTGTGCCAATACATTGCGCTGACGGTTACGGTACAACTCATACAGCACATAACTCCAACCTATAAGAATGATGAGATTGAGAGGAAAGCGAAAAACATCGACAGGGAAATTGCCGACCGATAGTTGTACCACCGACGAACACCCTATAAGCCCCATAACCACAAGGCTCGCAACAATATTTTTGTATCGATTTTTCACAAATTGCCGTAATTTGCCGTAAATATAATTTATCAATATCAATTATACAAGCAAATTGAGCAACAATCGGCAAAATTTTATATAAAAAGCCACAAAATTATCGCAGAGTCTTGTATTCTTCAAGTAGGAATTGTGCCACTCCGTCGTGGGTGTTCGATGCTATGGTGCGAGTGGCTTTGGCTTTGGCTTCATCGACGGCATTTTCCATTGCATACGATCTATCGGCTATCTCAAACATAGGCACATCGTTGACATTGTCGCCAAATACAACAATCTCATCGGAGCAGGCTATTTGTGCAAGTTGTTTGATGGCTGCGGCTTTGGTTGTTCCACAAGGGTACACCTCAAGATAGCCCAACTCGGGTCGCATACTGTCGCGATAGAGGTAACTGCAATGTCCGTCTATGGGCTTTATGGTGTTATATACCTGCTCAAGTTGCTCAAAGTCGCCCATAAAAAATATCAAGACCGATGTCGAGGGAACGGTCATATTGCCTTCTACCTCAATATACCTCTTGAAGGGTGTGCCGTTACGTTCTTCTATGAAGGTGCGTTGCTCGCAGGTGAGGGGTTGGCTATACAGTACGCACAATTGTGAGTTCTCGATGCAATATACCATAGGCGATGCAGGCATATCGGATGTGGCATCGAGTATGTTTCTTACCACTGTTTGAGGGAATGATGACACCGATAGGTATTGGTTGTGGGCTATGTCATAGACAAGAGCGCCGGTCATAAGAATTACCGGCAACTTGATGTTTACCTCCTCCATCAGTTTTACGACAGTAGCCGGCGTGCGAGCCGTAGCGATGGAGAACAGCATACCTTTATCGATAAGGTTGTTGAGTGCCGAGGCTGTTGTGTGCGACACTACCGAATTTTCATTGAGCAATGTGCCGTCCAAGTCGCTGATGTATAGTGTATGCTTGTGTTGTGCCATATTCGTAAAAACAAAAAGACCTGCTCTTTCGTGCAGGTCTTTTGCTCTTCAGGTTGGACTTGAACCAACGACCCTCTGATTAACAGTCAGATGCTCTAACCGACTGAGCTACTGAAGAATAGATGTTCAAATAAAAAAGGTTGCTCTTCAGGTTGGACTTGAACCAACGACCCTCTGATTAACAGTCAGATGCTCTAACCGACTGAGCTACTGAAGAAGATTCCTGCCCCGAAAGGCGTGGCAAAGGTAAGACAAATTTATTTACTGTGCAATACCTATGGGCATTTTTTTTAAAACAATTTGCTTTTTACTCCTTTGCGAAGGTTTTTTGTGGGTGTAGCGATGCTAATTTAGCACCCTATCAACGCCCACACACTACGCGCAATGTAGCACTGCCACAGCGCACGATGTATATGCCACGGTGCAATTGCGATACATCTACATTGTTATATCCTATAGCCACACGCACGCCCTGCATATTATATACTTCGATGCATTGGTTGCTGCTTGTTGTAACAATATTGTTGGCAAACACGATGTCATCCTCTCTGTCGATAGGTTGTTCTACACTGCTTGTCTTGCGAAGTTGCAGTGCGTAAAATCGGATGGCACTATTGCTTGAATAGACATAGAATGTACCACTTGTGGTAAATGTGTAACTTATCTTGTCGGATGATTGTCGGAACAATTCATTTGCACCGTCATATATAACCACCTCGCGTACTTTCTCGCCGGCATTGCTATATATGATTATCTCATCATTACCGTCGGCTGCGAAACTCAACGCCTGACTCTCATCGCTACCTTTACCACCTGTGTCGAAATAGGTCGAATAGGTGTTGCCGTCCTCAAATGTCTTCTCGGTCGCGCCAAATTTGGCTTTCGCGCCATATATAACGGTGAGCCCGTCGTGAGTAAATGTCGATGTGAATGTCGAGGGAATGGCACCATTGGCAGCCCACTCATCGAATACCCAACTTTGTGTAGTTGTAGGTGTATCGGGGGTGTCGGGTGTATCAGGCGTATCGGGTTTCTCGGGATCTTCGGGATAATCGGTTGCCTCGCTCATCTCTATCTTGTAGTAGCGCAAGCCTCCACTGCCCTTTACGGTAATGGTTGTTACCCCACTTGGCACTGTGTAGGTGGCTGTTGTGGCTGTTATACTGCTCGAGTTGCCTATCGTTTCGTTATTGACGAGCAAGTCGCGCGAGCCTTTGGTGTTGCTTGTGTGCGAGAAGTGGAATGTAAGTGTTTGTCCCTCCAATACAGGTATGTTCATACTCAATGCACCTTGTATATAACCGGCACCTGTTTTCGAGGGATTGATGCGTACATCGTTGACAAATTCGATAGATGATGTTTCGACAAATCCGAGTTCGGCACTCTCAGAGAAGGTGTTTTCATAACGGCCATCACCCATATCGCTCCACACGTCGCCGTTGTAAGCAAGTGTTTTACAAGCAGCGTCGCTCCAAGTGGTGAAGTCCCACGTTTTTCCGTCGGGATAGCAGTTGGCTGCTTGCGACAGTTCCAATGTGTAATATGCTGTAGTACCGTCATCGGTTGTTATCATAAATGTGGCATCACCGGGAAGTTCGTCGATGGCAGGAACAATCATATTGCTCACCTGCGCAGCCGCCGATTTGGTAGTAGCCTTTACGACAATACTTGTTGCGCTTGCAGGCAGATGATAATAATACAGGTCACTTGCCAACGGGGTGGCTTTGGCTCCATTGACAGTGAGCGATGCGAGCGAAGTATCACTGCCGGTGGTAGGAGCGCCATTCTCTGAAATTTCGAGAGGTGCACTCAATGTAGCACCGGCACCGGTATTGGCATCGGTAAGTACCGAAGGAACATCAAGAGCAGCATACAAGGTATATTCGTAAGGAACGGTTACCGTGCCTTTGTTGGTGGCCGAGAATTTCTCGACAAATACGTTTCCACTGAAGTTGTATGCTTTGGAATCGGCCTCCGAGAAAATCTTTTTAACGCCTTGCTCAAAATAGTTGTTTTCTATCAGAAATTCGCTGTTTTTACGAGCATTCACACCTGCCGAATTATCGGGGCAGTTGTAATAATTATTCATCAGGTGAATAGTACCGAAACGAGCCATAGGCATACGTTGTTTGCAACCATTACCCCAAATGTTGTTTGCCCAAGTCACATTCAAGTTGTTTTCGCCTTGCGATGAGGCTGTGTCGTTGCTGCCTATCAGGTTGCTGTTCATATGGTCGTAGGCACGCTCGGTGTAGGCAAAGATACACCACGAAACGGTAACGAAGTCGCTCTTTACGGTAATGTCGAGGTTGCCATCGATACCGTCGGTAAAGTTGCAATGGTCTATCCACAAGTGAGCAGAACTGTTAATAACCGACACAAGGTCATCGCCACCCACATCGATAGGGCCGGGGCCTACAAGGTTGAGATTGCGAAGAATAATATTTTTGCAACCCGAGAACGAGAAAAGACCGGCTTTGCGATAACTCTCTTTCTTATCATCAAGCAGGTCGATAAGTGTTTGTCGGGTGTAAAATTCGCGTTCTTCCGACACGCTCGATCCGTTACTCAAGGTGCCACCTCCACCCGATGAACTCATATCGCGCACACCCACCTTGTCGAGTGCTGCAGTAATCTCATCGGTAACATAGAATTGGGTACACAATCGCGCATTGTTTATGCCCACTATTGTTTTGTTGTCAATATCGCTGAATGACATTGTTGCCGAAACAACAAAATCGCCTTTCGAGCCATCCAATACGATTACATCATATTTTTTTATGGCATCCATAATGGCCGAACGCATATCGGCGGCGTTATTTTGAAGTGTAATGCTTGAGCCTTCGCCACCACCGGTCAACTCATAGTCATCGCCCGAGGTCATAGATGAGCAGGTGGCCCATCCAAAGGGGGCATTGAGGTCGTATTCCGAGAGTTGTGCCTGTGCCGACATCAAGGCAATGCACAATATTGCAATAGAAAGTATAAATCTTTTCATACAGCAGTTGTGTATTTTCTATGGTTTTTCACGACAAAGGTATGATATTCAATCGGTTATTAAATGTAATATTTTACCCGAATAAATAAAAATAGTTACAAAAGGATGCTATACAGGTGTAAACGATGCATTATTTTCGCCCAAAGTCGGCAGGAATCTCACCCCATTGCTCGGTTTCCCATTTGATAATACGGGTTGTGTAGGTATTGTTTTTGAGCCACGCCTCGGCACGCTCAATAAGGTCGAAGATAGGTTTATTTACCTCGGTGCGCTCAAGTTTTGTTTTGCACTGTTTCTGTCTTACCCATAACATTGCATTGCGACTGTCACTGTACAAGGGCATATTATTACCCATTTTCTTGAGCAGTGCCAATCCGTGTACAAGTGCCAAAAATTCGCCTATATTATTAGTTCCTTGTTCCATTGGCCCTATGCGAAACACCTCTACACCCGTAGCCACATAGACACCTCGATACTCCATCCGACCGGGATTGCCACTGCAAGCGGCATCTACGGCAAGACTGTTGCGAATAACCGTATCGGACCACACCTTGGGCTCTTTTTTGGACTTTTTGACCGTTGTTTGGGGGTTGTGATGTGCGCTCATCTGCTGCAATATACCTATATGCTCGGAGGGTGCGCCACGAAAGGCCTCGATGGCTTCTACTTGCGAGTCGAAGGCTTTGTACTTGGCTCCACGATAGCCCTCAACCTGCAAACGGCACTCTTCCCACGAATTGTAAACACCCGGGGCAAGCCCTTCCCACACAACGTAATATTTCGATTTTTTCATTTGGCTGTCTTTTCAAGAAACTCTATTCGGCAAAAATACGTTTTTTCTCGGAAATCTGCGTACATTTGCAGCCTATTCGATATAGAGAAATTTTTTGAATGATGAAAAAGCCTATTTTTTTGGTGGGATATATGGCTGCCGGCAAGACCTCGTTGGGACGTTTTGCAGCCAAGAGGTTGGAGCGTGAGTTTATCGACCTCGATCGCTATATCGAATCGCGTTTCAGACAGAGTATAAGCCAACTTTTTGCTACGCGAGGCGAAAAGGGATTTCGCGAAATAGAACGTAATATGTTGCGCGAGGTGGGCGAGTTTGACAATGTGCTCATTGCAACCGGTGGAGGAACGCCTTGTTTTTTCGACAATATGTCGTATATGAATGAGCGTGGTGTGGCTGTCTTTCTATCTTGTTCGGTCGATGTGATATGTCACAGGCTGTTGGTAGCCAAGGTAAAACGCCCGTTAGTAGAGGGTTGCACGCCCGAGGAATTGCCGGCTCGTGTAACAGAGATGCTGGAAAAACGCTTGCCATTCTACAGGCTGGCGCGATATACATTTCCATCGGATGAGTACGAAAAGGCCACAGCATTGGCCTTGGCAACCGAGCAGTTGCGCACTTTGTCGGAATAATAAGGATCAATCTCGCTTATCGACACCCCACATCAGTTTGTTG
>JAFXIZ010000022.1 GCA_017532725.1 Bacteroidaceae bacterium | reverse complement strand
TTTCCTCAATTGAAGGGGCTAGGTAGAAGTGCCTATGCTCAACATTATGGTATTAGCGGAAAAGATGAAGCCGAAGCATATTTATCTCACAAGAAACTAGGAGGAAGATTAAGAGAGATAACCCAAGCATTGCTAAATGTTGATGGGAAAGGTGCGCAAGACATCTTTGGCGAAATAGATGCTATGAAAGTCCGCTCATCGATGACTTTGTTCGATGCGGTATGCCCTAATGATATATTCGCACAAGTATTAGAGAAGTATTACAATGGCGGCAGATGTAATATTACGCTAAACTTACTAAGAGGTCCCGCAAGCGTTAATGATGCTCTATGTTATATCGGAGTTAACCCTGCAGACTTTTCCTTGACAAACTCAATGTTTACAAGGCCGATGCACGCGCCTATACACGGCATCGGTCATATTTATCGCACTATGATTGGCTGTGCTTTGCTGGGAGAAATACTTCAGAAACCTCGTGAAGGTCTTTTGGCATTCTGTGGCGCATATATCCATGACCTCGCAAGGGAAACTGATGGAGAAGAGCCAGAACATGGAGCAAATGCAGTCTTAAAGTATTTTGATAAGTTTAGTAACTTGTGGGATAAGTATCAATTAACCCATGCAGAACGTGAACAAGTTAAGCAGGCTGTAACACAACACTCTGGATGCGAATGGATGCAATCTAAAGATCCTGGATATCATGTAATGGCGATATTGAAAGATGCAGATGCTTTGGACCGCTGCCGCATCGGGGACTTAGTACCTGAATGGTTGAGATACGCAGAGAGTAAGCGCTTGATAAAGATTATCGAGTTGATATATGTGAAAACATCATCGATCAATGAGGATATGGAGTTCACAAGTTTTGTAAGGAAGGCGATGAAATAACAAAGCAAATAGTATTTCATACACCCGAAAAATGATTTCGTACAGTTGAGAAAAAATCTCTCGGCTGTACGATTTCTTTTTATGAAATTTGTATAACAAATTAAAAAAACAAAAGCGTATGAAATGTGTATTGAGAATTTTTTTTGCAGCCGTAGCCACACTCCTGTTGGTAGGCTGTGGTAATGAGTGTGACCGGTGTGGCGATGCCTATGCCTATGCCTATGATAGTGTGGTGAGGCATAATTCCATATACCATTGGCGCACGACTTTTGCTCTCGACTCGGCCGAGCGAGCATTTATCGAGAATCACAACATAGACCGTATTTATATACGAATGTTTGATGTGGCTCTTGAACAAAATTACGAAACCGCATCGCCCGAGATTGTACCTATAGCGACCACCCGATTTGTCGATACGATTCCCACCAACTGCGAGGTTGTGCCGGTTGCATATATTACCATTGATGCCTTGCGAGCAATGCAAGGTGAAGAGGCACAATATGCCCACCTCATTGTGGAGCGTATGAAGGCTATGTGTTCCTACAACAACTGTGGTAGGATAAAGGAACTGCAACTCGATTGCGACTGGACACAGACCACCCGTGAGAGTTACGCAACATTGTGCAGTGTGGTGAAAGATTCGTTGCACAAGGAGGATATTGCACTGAGCATAACCGTACGCCTGCATCAACTTCAAGAAGATCCACCTCCTGCCAATCGTGCTGTGCTAATGCTGTATAATACAGGAGCCTTAAAGGTGTTTGAAACACACAATTCGATACTCGATATAGACGATGTTAAACCCTACATCAAGCCTATGAAGTATCCTATCCCTCTCAGTTATGCTTACCCATTCTTTGGTTGGGGTGTGAAATTTAAGTATGAGGAGTTTGTTGCTATTGTATCGGCGCAAGACTCCATCCATAGCCCCGAAGAGCACATTCGCATAGAGCGTGCTACTTACTCCGAAATAGCAGCCGTAAAAGAGTTTGTTGAGGGCAACCTCGGTAAACCTCAGGGTGGAAATATACTATACCATTTAGACAATACTCAACTTAAAAACTATACCAACAATGAAATCGATAAAATACTTACTTATTAGCCTCTTGACATTAAGCATACCTTGTCATACGAGAGCGTGTTGGGGTTCGTGGTATGCACCCGGTGAATACTATATGTATAGGGTGTACGATAGAAACGCTTCCTTGGATGGTGGTAGTAGCAATCTTGACCTCAAGTCGCAGAATTGTGTCGAGTGGCAAAAACTCACTTCGCACACCATTCCGTTGTCCGATATATATCAAGTCGTATATGATATGACGCTTGAGGAGTATGAAGTGATGCATAATAATCCCGAGCAAGATTATGAAAACAAGTTTGCTCAATGGATAACAAAACACGACCGTTCCATTCTCGACTTCCTCTTGCTTGCCAAGACCAACGAGTATATCCGTTTTCGCATCAACTCTCGATGGTACTACCCATCAATGAAGATAGGTGCGAGAATGACGCTCGATGAGGTGGCCGAACAAGCCTTGGCCGTAACCGATAAGCGCCTGCGTAATCGCTATCTATTGCAGGCCGTCAGAGCCTTATTCACGCTGGGGAGATACAAAGAGTGCATAGAGATATGGGAGAACGAGGTGTTGGGACTCCCCGATGGAAATCTGATGAAAAGACACATTCGTGACTATATTGCAGGTGCATTGCATCACGTTGGTTCACCTACAAGTGTTGAATATTTTGCTGAAATTGGCGATGTACAGTCTGTACTTTACTGCTCAGGAAAAGAAGATGTGTTCTTATATCCGGTAGAGGCATTGGCATTGGTGTGCCAATATGCGCCCAACAGCAACTATATACCTAAAGCCTTGTATGAAATGGTACATCAAATAGAGATGAAAATTGAGTCTAATTATTACACTCATTTTCACTATTCCTATGAGGAATATGAACTATACGACTTGTGCTTGGCAATGGGGCAAAACCCCAAAACCGAGAATCAAGCAATGTGGTACTATACGGCAGCCTATTTGTCCACTTTAATAGACGAAGTTCATCAAGCATCGAAGTTATTAGACAAGGCCGAGGTGGCTCGCTCTACACCTTTTATAGATGAGTCTATTGCCGTCTTGCGTATGTATGTCGATGCCAAACGATTGCCTTACAATGCTGCTTATGAAAACAAACTTTACAAGCAGTTGCAATGGCTCGACAAGATGATAGTCAATAACATAACCGATGAAGTACGAACAGAAGTAGCATCGGGATACAAATTATATAGTTTCGAGAGTTTCTACTATTGGAACGATATGCTTCGTCGCATCCTACTTGCCGAGGTGTGTCCTCGTATGATTCAAGCCGGCAAGTCGGTAAGAGCGTTGCAACTTGCCAATATGGCCGACAATTATATATATGATGTCGTTGGTTATAAAACGGAATCTTTTAGGGAAAAAGATAAAGATGGTAATGACACAATCGTCATTAAGGATATAACCATAGACGAGTATCGCTATTCGAAGGATGATTTTAATTTCATTGACTACTCTAATCATTTTTTTGAAACAATAGATTCGTTGGGCGTTGATATTGCTATTGCCTATCTCGATAATGTAGAGCACTCTACACAACCATTCGACAAGTATCTCAATGCCCGAGGTTATACCAATAGAGACTACCTATATGACATCGTGGGAACACAATGTTTGCGACAGATGCGATATGGCGAGGCCGTCAAGTATTTAGGCCGGGTAAGCACCCAATATGTCAATCATAGCAATATATACATCTGTTATGAACCATTTGCAGCCGCACCGAAAGAGACCGATTACATCGAAGAGTTTAAGTATGACTTTGCCCGAGAGATGTATTCGCTCGAACAGAGCATTCAACTCACCACCGAGCCTAATCGCAAAGCACAGATGATGCTAAAATTTGCCTTGGGATTGCGCAATTCGTTTAACTGGTGTTGGGGACTTACCCAGTATTATCGAGGCAGTTGTTATTGGGGCGCAGTGTGCGACAAACGTGATTGGGAGAACGACCATTACACCCAAGCAGCCATTGCCCGAGCCAATAAAATGGTGGATGAAGCGTGCAAAATGACCACTGATGATGAGGTTGCGGCATCGATACATTACGAACTATGCAACTTCAAGACCATTGCTCGCCAATATTCCAACACAAAGATAGGGCAATTGGTAAGAGGCTCGTGCGATAACCTTGACGACTATCACGCAATGTCGTACGTCAGCAAACCGTTTCGCAGGTACTACTAAAGAGAGTGTACACAGAAATAAAAGTTATTAAACAATAAACATTAAGAGTTGTGAAGACCAGAATTTTCAACCTCATTATCATTGATGAGAGTGGCTCAATGCAGAGCATCAAGACAGCAGCGATAGACAGCGTAAACGAAACCATCCAAACCATCGACTCGGCACAAAGGAATAACGACGACCAAAAACACTATGTGAGTCTTGTGACCTTCAACAACAACGTAAAGACCGTATATGAATGCGTGCCCGTAGATGAAGTAAAGGAACTAACCACAACGACATATAGCCCACGGTGTAGCACAGCACTATACGATGCTATGGGTATGTCGCTGAATGCACTACGCGCCAAAGTAGCCAAGGAAGACAAAGTACTTGTAACCGTTGTTACCGATGGATACGAAAATGCCTCCGTAGAGTATAGTGGCTTGGCCATCAAGGCACTTGTCGAAGAGTTGAAGACACAAGGATGGATATTTGCCTACATCGGAGCCAATCAAGATGTAGAGGAAGTGGCTGCCAAAATATCGATTTCCAACACCTTGAGTTTCAAGGCAACAATGGCCGGCGTTAAGGGAATGTCCGGCATCGTAAGCAGCAGCCGAGCACGTCTCTATTCCGATATGTCAGATGAAGATTTCAATGCCGACGAAGCCAACAAGAAATTCTTTATCTTTTGACCCATAAGCCATCTTTTGAAAAGTATAAATCGCTTGACCACGAAGCAAAACAGACAATGTGGACGAAAAGGTTGCTACTTTTGTCCACATTGTCTGTTTATACGTCTTGTAGGTTCTTATCTCTTGGTTACCGATATCATAAAGGTTACGGCTACGATGGCGATGGCTATGCCTATGACGATGTTGGTGGTGAGTGGCTCGCCCAGCATCAGTGTGCCTACAAGTATTGCTGTTATCGGCTCAAATACGCCCAATACAGATGCTTTCGTGGCTCCTATGTTGCGAGTGGCTATGGCAAGTGTGGCTGTGGATACGATGGTGGGTAGCAGTGCCAAGCCTACCAAGTTGAGCCAATCGCCTCCGGTGGTAATGCCTGCTGTAATGGCCGTGTCGGAGAAGGCTATCTTGCCAAGAAATACGAATGCTCCTACGGTGAGGGTGTAGAAGGTGAGTAGCGTGTTGGATATGTTGGCTATTGTCTTGCTGCGATTGATAATGACTATAAAGAGTGCATAGACCAATGCCGAGCCTAACGATAGTGCTACGCCAATGGGGTTGATGGCCTCGCTGCCACTGCCTTGTGTCATAATGATAACGCCCCCGAAGGTTGCGGCAATGGCAAGCCATACGGGCCACGACGGAACGACTCGCAGAAAGACCATAATAATAGCCACCAACACGGGGTAGAGGAATATCAATGTGGTAGCCAGCCCCGATGCTATGTAGTTGTAAGCCTCGAAAAGGAAAAGGCTGCTTGACGTGTATAGAAGTCCGAGAACGAATAGTATGCCGGCTTGTTTGCCTGTGATGTTGAAACGCTGCTTGGTGAGCAGGAGGAATGCTCCGAGGAGTACCACGGCAAATGAGTATCGAAAAAACAGAATCGACTCGATGGCTGCACCCTTGTTCATCAATGGAACGGCAAATAGGGGATTGAGTCCGTATGTAATACCTGTAATAATACCTGCAGGATAACCTATAATAGCACTTTTGCTGAGAGCCTTCATATACCTATTCAAGTAAATTCGTTAATGCGATGCAAAGATATAAGAGAGTTTGCGAAAACGGTACAAGGCGATGGGAGTTTCTCCCTGCTTTTAGCAAAAATTATCTTTGTAATAGGGTGGGGTGCAGTTATTATAATTTATTAATCGCATCTTGCAGATTAGCGAGGAAGCGTCCGGCGTGTGCTCCGTCCATTTGTGTGTGATGAAATTGGAAAGACAATGTCAGATAATACCTGAAGAATTTTTTCTTGTATTTGCCCCAAATAATAAATGGATTGTTGAAAATTCCACTATTCATACCTACAGCACCGTCTATCTCGGTGTTGATTATGGCCGATGTGCCTATAACCATACAGTGGGTCGATAGATCACGGTCTTTACAAGTCTGGGCTACTTCGGCAGTGTACTTCAGGTACTCTCTGTTATAATCATCGAGATTGTGGGTGAAAAGGATGTCGCACGAGTTTACTTCGCCGGTTGTGTTTAGTACAATTGTGTTGACGGCAAGCGAGTCGTATTGCATCAACTTATCGCCAACGGGAAGTATATAGAACTCCTTAATAGGCGCAGCAGCCTTACCAATACACCAATCCATCAGCATATTAAACTTTAACCCACGCTTGCGACTGACCTTTATCAACCGGGTAACATCAATCGTTTTGATAAAAGTAACCATCGGATTGGGAGCATTCAACCAAAGTTCATAGGCCCTTGCCCTTGTCGTATCCATTGGATTAATTTCTCGCGCCATAGTTATTTGATATTAATGGTTTTTGTAAAGAGTTGTTTGCTGATGTTTTGTGAAATGATGCTGATAATCTGCAAGTTGTGTGTTTGTGCTGAAATTGGTGGAGAATAAATCTACTTGGTTATTAGTTTTTCTATAACCTCTTGATCGGCAGGTAACCACGCTACACTATCAAGTGTTTCTGCAGTTAGCCAACAAGCTGATTTATGTTCTCGCAATTCTATCTCACCTGATGCGACACTGCATAAATAGCAATGCATTGTCAAGTGAAATGAAGGATAGTCATACTCTGTTGTGCAAAGTAATTCCTCGATAGTTATGTCCACACCCAACTCCTCTTGGATTTCGCGTTTGAGTGCAACTTTCGGACTTTCGCCAAACTCAATCTTTCCGCCCGGAAATTCCCACATACCTTCAAACTCGCCATATCCTCGCTGAGTGGCGAAGTATGCTCCGTCACTCTGTATAATTGCTGCAACAACCTCTATTTTCTTCATTATTAAATAGCCTTTAAGTATTGAGCCATTGCCGGCTTCTGGAGTTTCCACTTAACATTCATCGGGAAGTCATCGTGCGATGAAACATAGTCCACCAAACCGAAACAATGGAATGGAGAGGTATTGCCAAAGCCATCCTTCTTCTCCTCACGCACAAAGAGAATAATTTTATTCTTTGTTTGCGACTGTTCCGTATAACGGCGACCACCATTGTTGTTATGAGAATCTGTATTCTGCGATTGCCAATG
>JAFXIZ010000021.1 GCA_017532725.1 Bacteroidaceae bacterium | reverse complement strand
TATTACTACATCACAAGCGAAACAGAAAAAACAGTAATGGTTACTTATAGTGGATCATATTATTCTGAAAATTATGACAGATACACCGGTTCGGTAGTTATTCCTGAAACTGTAACCTATTCTGGTACAAAATATAGCGTTACTTCGATTGGTAATAATGCTTTCTATAGATGCACCGGATTGACTTCTATTACTATCCCCAATAGTGTTACTTCTATAGGCGGTAGTGCATTTACTGGATGCGTAGGATTGACTTCTATTACTATTCCTAATAGTGTTACTTCAATTGGTAATGGTGCATTCTCGGTTTGCACCGAATTGACAGAGGCGACCATCCCTAATAGCGTTACTTCGATTGGAGATAAGGCTTTCTCTGATTGCAACGAATTGACAGAGATTACTATCCCCAATAGTGTTATTTCAATTGGTGATTATGCTTTCTCAAATTGCGACGGATTGACTTCGGTTACTATCCCTAATCGCGTTACTTCGATTGGTGATGGTGCTTTTAGGTATTGTACCGGATTGACAAAGATTACTATTGGCAATAGTGTTACTTCGATTGGAGATAAGGCTTTCTCTGATTGCGACGGATTGACTTCGGTTACGATACCCAATAGCGTTACTTCGATTGGAGATAAGGCATTCTCGTATTGCACCGGATTGGCAGAAGTTACTATCCCTAATAGCGTTACTTCGATTGGTGATGGTGCGTTCTATTACTGCTACGAATTGACAGTTGTTACTATCCCAAATAGCGTTACTTCAATTGGTAATGAAGCATTCGATTATTGCTACGGATTGACTTCGGTTACTATCGGCAATAGTGTTACTTCGATTGGCGATCGGGCTTTCTCTTGTTGCTGCGGATTGACTTCTATTACTATTCCTAATAGTGTTACTTCGATTGGTTGTAGTGCTTTCAGTGAATGTATCGAATTGAGTCTTGTAACAATAGGCAGTGGAGTGCAAGAGATAGGCGACAATGCGTTTTCCGGCTGTAATAAAATAAAAGATGTGTATACCTATCCGACAGTGCCTCCTACCATATATACCAACACGTTTACGTTTAGATACTATGAGAACAACGACGTAATACTACACACTGTAAAGGGGTATAAAGATGTATATGCAGAGGCTCCCTATTGGGAATATTTTACCAATATCACCGATGATTTGACAAGCGTAGAGGGGGTGAGAGCCGATGACGCCTTCTCGGTGACAGTTGTAGGTGGCACACTTGCTATAGCCGGTGCTGCCGATAATGCTGTGGTGAACATCTACAACACCAACGGAGCATTGCTACACCACACAACTGTAGCCCAAGCATCGGGTATAGCATTGCCAAACGGCATATACCTTGTGCAAGTGAATGGCGTTACACAAAAAGTAGCATTGTAGTGAATGATGAGTGTTTAGAGTTTAGTGTTTATAGCAGCGTGCATAGCACGCTTATAACCCGAAAACTTACATAAACAAGAGCGACCTTGCACCGGTGCAAGGTCGCTCTTGTGTCTTAATCCCTCGGCTTGCAGCCCTCAACACGTGCATAGCACACTCATATAAAATTCAGCCACAGGCACTGTGGCTCTACGCCAATGTAAACTCAACTTTCATCACAACATTATGCCTGTGAGGAAACGGCCTGTTTCGCTACCGAGGGCGCGCACCGAGTAGAAATCGCGACTGTTGCGATAGGTGCAGATACCACACACTTCGATGCGATCGAGTTGCACTCCACAGCGCAACAGCAGGTCGGTATTGGCTGCTGCAAGGTCTATGTGCATTTTGCCTGTCGAACGGTTGCGAATGGCGATGGAATTAATATTATATCCCACGCTTCGCAAAGCATCAATTACCTCATTACCAACCTCGTACGCCTCAACGCCAATACAAGGTGCAATACCGGCTTGCAGATGGGTGGCATCAGTACCATACAGTTGCTGCATACGGTCGATGGTGTGGCGCACAATCTCTTGCGCCGTACCACGCCAACCGGCGTGAATGGCAGCAACGGCACGATGCTCGGCATCATATAGAACAACCGGCACACAATCGGCAGTTGTTACGGCAATAGCAACCCCGGGAACGTTGGTAATAATGGCATCCACGCCATCGAGCGCAGCGAGTTGCTCGGCGTGGGGCAGGGTGATAAAGGCTTCATCAACCACAAGTATATCCTTGCCGTGTACTTGGTGAGGATAGCACAGCCTGTCGCGACCGATGCCCAAGGCTGCACTTAACCGTTGTAAGTTTGCCTCTACTTGCACATTATCATCGCCACAATAGAGTCCGAGATTGAAGTTGCCACGCTTATCGGCACCACCGTCGGGGTTGTGTCGGGTGGTAACAAAAGTAGTCACCGACTCAAAAGCCGGTGACTCGAAACTATATAGTGTTACGCCACTTTTTTAGGTTACACGCATTACCACTCCTCCTCACGATGATTGGAATCATCGTTTTCTTCATCAAAAGTTTCATCCCAATCTTCTTCCAAATAGTCCTCATCCTCATCATCCTTGCGATTGAGTGCCTCAACACACAAGTCAAACTCATCTTCTTCCTTGATGCGATGATGCTTGTCGAGGTCGCGATGTGTGAACGTAAGTACGCGATTACTCTCATCGTTGAGCGTACGCCACAAGAGGTCTTTCAGTTCGGTAAGTCCCATACCGGTTATTGAAGATATAAATACCGTTTCGATATCATCGGGCAACTCTTGACGCATCTGCGCCATCAGTTCATCATCGAGCATATCGCACTTGGTAATGGCCAATACACGTTGTTTGTCGAGCAAGTCGGGGTTGAACTCGGTAAGTTCACGCAACAAGATGTTGTACTGTTCGCGTATGTCGTCGGCATCGGCCGGAATCATAAAGAGCAAGAGAGCATTGCGCTCGACGTGACGAAGGAAACGCAAGCCCAATCCACGACCTTCGCTTGCGCCCTCGATGATACCGGGAATATCGGCCATAACAAACGAAAGGTTGTCGCGATACGACACGATACCGAGGTTAGGCTCGAGCGTAGTAAAAGGATAATCGGCAATCTTGGGTTTGGCAGCCGAGATTGATGAGAGTAGGGTTGACTTACCGGCATTGGGGAAACCAACAAGACCTACATCGGCCAACAACTTGAGTTCGAGAATGATATTGCGCTCGATAGCCGGCTCGCCGGGCTGTGCGTAGCGAGGTGTTTGGTTGGTCGAGGTACGGAAATTCCAGTTACCCAAGCCACCACGGCCACCCTTCAGCAATACAAGTTCCTGACCATCGGTGGTAACTTCGGTTAGAAATTCGCCTGTATCGGCATCAAATACGGCTGTACCACACGGTACTTCTATCACTTTGTCCTCGCCATCCTTACCAGAACTGCGACAAGGGCCACCGTGACCACCATTTCCTGCCAAGACGTGGCGTGAGTAACGCAAGTGCAAGAGTGTCCATAAGTTGCGATTGGCACGCAGTATGATGTGTCCACCACGACCACCGTCGCCACCATCGGGGCCTCCTTTAGGTACATATTTGGCACGATGCAAGTGCATAGAGCCTGTGCCACCCTTACCCGAGCGACAGAATATCTTAACGTAATCTACAAAATTAGATGCTGCCATAAGATTATTTTTTTTATTGCGAGTGCAAATATACAAAAAAACTTTTATATCTTTGCGCTCAACACACAAAGGGGTGCTGCAATCGTGCGGCTGAGATTATACCCTATGAACCTGATGCGGGTAATGCCGCCGTAGGAATTGGTAGTCACTTTTATATCCATACTTTTCGGCTTTCTCGTATTTTGTTCTCGGGCGTATAATCGACCGAGCCGATTGTTGTATCCCGTAACCTGACGAGATACAAGATGAAACGTTATCCTACAACACTGATTATTGCCGGCTCCGACAGTTGTGGTGGTGCCGGTATTCAAGCCGATATAAAGAGTTGTTCGGCCATAGGAGTTTATGCAGCCACTGCCATTACTGCCGTTACGGCACAAAACACACTCGGTGTGCAAGGCATACAAGCCATCACGCCCGATATGGTGCGTAAGCAGATAGAGGCTGTACTCGACGACCTCTTTGTTGACAGTATAAAAATAGGTATGCTGTGTAATGCCGAGATAGCCTCGACTGTAGCCCACACGCTACGGCACACCAATATACCTATTATATTAGATCCCGTTATGGTTTCGACATCGGGGCACAAACTGCTGTCGGATGATGCCATAGAGGTAATCACACAACAACTATTTCCCATAGCCCAACTCATTACGCCCAACATTCACGAGGCAGAGTTATTGTCGGGCATTACCATCAAGAGCGAAGCCGATATAACACGCGCTGCACACCTGATATTACAATGTGGATGCCAAGCCGTGTTGATGAAAGGAGGACACCTACAAGGCTGTGAAGCAACCGACCGTCTGTTCACAGCCGATAGTAAGACACGGCATTATACCTCACGCTTTATCGATACGCACAACACTCACGGCACAGGTTGCACCCTGTCATCGGCTATTGCTGCATATAGGGCATTGGGGTACGACCTTACAACATCCATCGAAAAGGCCAAAAGTTATGTATCGCAGGCAATAGCCGGTGGTGCCGATATCTTTGCCGGCCGAGGTCACGGCTCACTCAATCACGCCTATGCGCCACAACCACTACAAACCATTAATAATCAATAATATGAATATCACACTAAACAATCAAGCAAAAGAAGTTGCAGCCGACACGACCTTGCAGCAACTCATCGAGCAGGAGAATATGCCTATGCAAAACATTGCCGTTGCCGTCAACAACGGCATCGTACTGCGCAATAATTGGGCTACACACACCCTTCACGAAGGCGACCGTATTATAATCATAGCGGCAGCATACGGAGGGTAGGTAATGAGTAAATTAATCGTTATAACACACCCACAATTCCTACCCGATGAATCGCTATTGATAAGGTGCGCCCTTGATGCGGGAGCAGACTATATGCATCTGCGCAAGCCCCAAGCCTCGTGTGGTGAGTTGGAGAAGTTGCTACAACAAATACCTGTCGAGTACCACAATCGCATTGTGCTGCACGATTGGCACGAACTGTCGCAACACTATGCTGTAGGTGGCATTCACATCAATGCTCGCAACAATAAGGTATCGACACAGCACCCCGATGTAAGATTAAGTCGCTCTTGCCACACATTGGAGGAAGTTGCACAACACAAGACCTCGCACGAGTACCTGTTTCTCAGCCCCATATACGACAGTATATCGAAGGCAGGATATAAGGCTGCATTCACTCACGAGCAACTGATGCAAGCCTCAACGAGTGGCATTATAGACCATCGTGTAATAGCCCTCGGAGGTATATCGGCAGCAAACATCGAGCGTACTATGCAATATCGATTTGGAGGTGTTGCCATTATGGGTTGCCTGTGGAACAACGCCAATACACAACATATAGAACATACCATTAAACAAATAAAAAGAGAATTGTTATGCTGCAATTTATAACACATCGCACGCCTCGATACGGATACATCGACGGAGCCATTGCAGCCCTCAACGGGGGTTGTAAATGGATACAACTGCGTATGAAAGATGCCACACCCGATGAAGTAAAAGAGGCTGTTGCCCAACTGCAACCACTATGCAAAAAGCACGAAGCCATACTACTGCTTGACGATTATGTCGAACTCGTGGCTCAACTCGACGTCGATGGCGTACACCTCGGCAAGAACGATATGCCCATAGAGCAAGCCCGAGAACTATTGGGCGAGAAATATATAATAGGTGGCACTGCCAATACCTTCGACGACGTAGTAAAACACGTCAAAGCAGGTGCCGATTATGTGGGTGTAGGCCCATATCGCTACACCGACACAAAGCAAAATTTGAGTCCCATACTCGGCATCGAGGGTTACAAAAACATTGTAAAACAGTGTAAGAATGCCAACATAGATATACCCATTGTAGCCATAGGAGGTATAGAGGTAGGCGACCTTGCCACACTGATGCAGGCAGGGGTATCGGGGGTAGCCGTTTCGGGTGCAATACTACGCACCGAAGATCCCACACAAACAACAAGAGATATCATAGAAACACTTAATAAAATACATTATGGAGAATAAATTAGTAATCGGAGGTCGCACATTCACATCGCGACTCTTTCTTGGTACAGGCAAGTTCAGTTCCAACGAGTTAATGCAACAATCTATCTTGGCTTCGCAAACCGAAATGGTAACAATGGCGATGAAACGTATCGATATGAATAATGCCAATGATGATATGTTAAGACACATCAAAAGCGACACGATACAACTACTGCCCAACACATCGGGCGTGCGCGATGCCAAGGAGGCCGTTTTAGCGGCGCAATTGGCGCGTGAATGCTTTGAAACCAACTTTATAAAACTCGAAATTCACCCCGATCCCAAATACTTGCTGCCCGACTCGGTAGAAACACTACGCGCCACCGAAGAGTTGGTAAAATTGGGATTTGTAGTATTGCCCTACATCCAAGCCGACCCCGTACTATGCAAGCGACTTGAGGAGGTGGGAACTGCTGCCGTAATGCCTCTGGGCGCACCCATTGGCACCAATAAAGGTCTGCTCACACGCGATTTCTTGCAGATTATTATCGAGCAAAGCAATGTACCCGTTATCGTAGATGCCGGCATAGGCGCACCCTCACACGCTGCCGAGGCAATGGAGATGGGTGCCGACGCAGTATTGGTCAATACAGCCATAGCAGTGGCTCACAATCCTGTGCGTATGGCCACAGCCTTTCGCGACGCTGTAGTGGCAGGACGCGAAGCATACCTTGCAGGATTGGGCGCACAATCGCTTCACGCCTCGGCAAGCAGCCCTTTGACATCATTCCTTGATTTATAAACCTATATTACTATGAAAATAGAGAATAACATCGTAAAAGATTCATACCCAAGTTCCGAGAAAGTATATGTCAACGGGAATTTACATCCCATACGAGTAGGTATGAGGAAGATAAATCTTACCGATACCGTACGCATCATCGACGGCAAGCGTATAGTCACACACAATGCGCCTGTATATGTATATGATACAAGTGGAGCATTTACCGACCCCGACGTCGAAGTAAACATTGAAAAGGGATTGCAACGCATACGCGAGCAATGGATATTGCAACGTGGCGATGTAGAGCAGATACCCGACATCACATCGGAGTACGGACAGGCACGTCGCAACGACAAGACACTCGACAGCATACGCTTCAAGAACACCCACAAGCCATATCGAGCCAAAGAGGGTAGAGCAATAACACAAATGTACTATGCCCGACAAGGCATCATTACAGCCGAAATGGAGTATGTAGCCATACGCGAGAATATGATGAACGAACAACAAGGTATTGCATCGCACATCACTCCCGAGTTTGTTCGTAGCGAGATAGCCGCCGGTCGCGCCATTATCCCTGCCAATATCAACCACCCCGAAGCCGAGCCTATGATAATAGGACGCAACTTCTTGGTAAAACTCAACACCAACATTGGTAATTCGGCACTTTCATCGGGTATTGCCGAAGAGGTTGAAAAGGCTGTGTGGAGTTGCCATTGGGGTGGCGACACACTGATGGATCTATCGACAGGCAATCACATACACGAAACACGCGAATGGATAATTCGCAACAGCCCCGTACCTGTAGGTACTGTTCCTATTTATCAAGCACTTGAGAAGGTTAACGGCAAGGTCGAGCAACTTACTTGGGAGGTCTATCGCGACACGCTAATAGAGCAGTGCGAACAAGGTGTAGATTATTTCACCATTCACGCCGGAGTGCTACGCGCACACGCCAATCTTGTAGGCGAACGCCTTACCGGAATTGTGTCACGAGGAGGCTCTATAATGACCAAATGGTGTGTCATACATAACCAAGAGAGTTTCCTATATACACACTTCGATGAGATATGCGAAATCTTATCGCAATATGACGTAGCCGTATCATTGGGCGACGGTATGCGTCCCGGCTCGATACACGATGCCAACGACCGAGCGCAATTCCTCGAATTGGATGTATTGGGCAAACTCACACAGAAGGCGTGGGCGCATAATGTTCAAGTTATCATCGAAGGCCCGGGACACGTTCCTTTGCACAAAATCGATGAAAATATGCAACGACAACTATCAACGTGCCACGAAGCACCATTTTACACACTCGGGCCTCTCACTACCGATATTGCGCCGGGCTATGATCACATCACATCGGCCATAGGTGCTGCACGGATAGCGTGGCTGGGAACAGCAATGATATGCTACGTTACGCCCAAGGAGCATCTGGGGCTGCCCAATCGCGAGGATGTAAGAGCCGGTGTCATTGCATACAAGATAGCAGCACACGCAGCCGACATAGCCAAGGGACATCCCGGGGCGCAACTTCGCGACGATGCGATGAGTAAGGCACGATATGAATTTCGTTGGAAAGACCAATTCAACCTATCGCTCGACCCTGAACGTGCGCTTGAATATTACAAGTTGGGAGGCGAATATGATGGCAATTACTGCACGATGTGTGGCCCTAACTTTTGCGCTATGCGCCTCTCGCAAGATATAGTAAAAGATTGCGATAAGAAGAATCAATAAACCCGTTCATTATGTTTTCGGATGAAATAACCAAATATGATTGGGATGCAATAACCCAACATATAGCACAAAAGAGTGCGTCGGATGTAGAAGTTGCGCTGTCGAAGAGAGTGTGCGATATAGAAGATTTTATGGCACTTATCTCACCTGCTGCAGCACCCTACATCGAGCGTATGGCACACCTCAGCAGGCAATACACCCAAGAGCGATATGGCAAGGTGATGTCGATGTATATTCCTATGTACATTACCAACTCTTGTACCAACCATTGCGTATATTGTGGCTTCAATCACAACAACCCTATGCCTCGCACCATACTCACAATGCAAGAGATTGAGCAAGAATGCCAAGCCATCAAACGCCTTGCTCCATTTGAAAACCTGCTGATAGTGACCGGCGAAAACCCTCGTGATGCCGGCGTAGCATACATCGAGAAGGCTCTGCAAACTGCACGACCATACTTCAGCAATCTGTCGATTGAAGTTATGCCCCTTAAGAGCGAGGATTATTACAGGCTTACACAATCGGGACTGAACGGAGTTGTGTGCTTTCAAGAAACCTACAATGCCAAGCGATACAAACTCTATCACCCCAAAGGTATGAAATCGAACTACGAATGGCGGCTGAACGGTTACGACCGTATGGGACAAGCCGGAGTACACAAGATAGGTATGGGCGTGCTGATAGGACTTGAAGATTGGCGCACCGATGTAACCTTTATGGCACTGCATCTGCAATACTTGCGCAAGCACTATTGGCGCACGCGATACAGTGTCAACTTCCCTCGACTGCGACCCAGCGCAGGAGGCTTTCCTCCCAATGTCATTATGAACGACCGAGAATTGGCGCAACTCATATTTGCATTTCGCATCTTCGACCACGATGTCGATATATCGGTATCGACACGCGAAACGCCTCACTTCCGTAACCACATAACCACATTGGGTGCAACATCGATGAGTGCCGGCAGCAAGACCGAGCCGGGTGGTTATTATACCTATCCACAAGCATTGGAGCAGTTCTCGGTAAGCGATGAACGCACCCCTTGCGAGGTAGAGGCAGCCATTAAAGCAGCCGGATACGAGGTTGTATGGAAAGATTGGGATAAAATATTTGACTGATGAACGAGAGGTATTCACGACAAATTATGTTGCCCGAGATAGGTGAGAAAGGGCAACAACAAATGTCCGAAGCACGCGTATTGATAGTGGGAGTAGGAGGGTTAGGCTCTCCTACAGCCCTCTATCTTACGGCTGCCGGTATAGGGCATCTGGGGCTTGTCGATGCCGACACCGTATCGTTGAGCAATCTGCAACGACAAGTGCTATACCACACCGATGAAGTGGGTGAGAGCAAAGCACTATGCGCCCAACACCACTTGCACAAACTGTCGCCACATACACACATCGAGGCCTACAATACAATGATAACCCCACACAACGCTGCCGACATCATAGCACAATACGACATCGTGGTAGATGGATGCGATAATGCTACCACGCGATACCTCATAGATGATGAGTGCGCCCGACAAGGCAAGCCCTATGTCTATGGAGCAATATCCGATTATGTCGGTCTGGTATCGGTATTCGATGCTCGACAAGGGTGGCGATACATCGACCTATATCCCGACAAAGCGTATGCACTGTCGCAACCACAACAAACAAGAGGCGTAATAGGTACACTGCCCGGCATAATAGGTACTGTGCAAGCAACGGAAGTAATAAAACTCATAACCCACTTGGGTACGCCATTGATAGGCAGTCTGTTCAGCATCGACATACGCACAATGGCAACAACACTGCTGAAGATAAAATAGAGGAGCAAACACATCATTAAACACACTGTAATATGTAAACAACCGTTTACAAACAGTGTAATATGTGATACAATATTAAAAAATGGAGCGAATATATGATATTTTGCCCCATTTTTTTGTAATTTTGTAGTCTGATATGCAAACTAACGCCGAAATACAACAAGTAAAACAGAGATTTGGGATTATCGGAGATACTCCCGAATTGCTACAAGCTATATCACGCGCTGTACAGATAGCACCCATCGATGATGCCGATGTGCTTATTACAGGTGAGAGTGGTGCGGGTAAAGAGTTCTTTCCTCAAATCATTCACGCCTATAGTGTGCGCAAACACGGCAAGTACATTGCTGTAAACTGTGGTGCAATACCCGAGGGAACTATCGACTCGGAATTGTTCGGTCACGAAAAGGGAGCCTTCACAGGTGCTGTATCATCACGCAAAGGCTATTTCGAAGAGGCCGACGGGGGTACAATATTCCTCGATGAAGTAGGAGAGTTGCCACTTACCACGCAAGCACGCTTGTTGCGTGTATTGGAGAGTGGCGAGTTCATTCGCGTTGGCTCATCGGCCGTATATAAAACCAACGTGCGCGTCGTTGCAGCCACCAACCTCGATATGCTCAAGGCTATATCCGAAGGTCGTTTCCGTGAGGACTTGTACTATCGATTGAACACCGTACACATCGAAGTACCACCGTTGCGCGAACGTCCCAACGACATCATACTGTTATTTCGCAAGTTTGCATCCGATTTTGCCGAGAAATACCGTATGCCGGCCATTCGTCTTACCGACGATGCCCGCAGCGTACTCACATCATATCGTTGGCCGGGCAACGTACGACAACTTAAGAACATAGCACGACAAGTATCGATATACGAAACCTCGCGTGAAATAACCGGTGAAATGCTCATCAAGTACTTGCCTCAATACACTGTAGGCAACTTGCCTGTATTAAGGCAGAGTGTGAGCAACGAAGATCAGCAACGTAGCAACCCACTACTCGACAACGAGCGCAAGGTGATATACGAAGCCATCCTCAAGATGCAAAAGGAACTAAAAGAGTTGCGCGAGATAGTAAACGGATTGATGGCAGGCAAGGATAACACAGTAATAGAAACAATGCCTCGTATGATATCGCATCCATCGGGTACTACCACACACATCTCATATCCACACGACTCAATTCATATAAATGAGCCTATGTATAGCGATGTAGAGAGTGGCGAAGTATTGTCGAACGACTATGAGGAGCAACCGGCTTCACTTGAAGATACCGAGCGCGAAACCATTCGCCGAGCCTTGGCCCGTAATAACGGCAAACGCAAAAAAACGGCTTTGGAACTGCAAATTTCAGAAAGAACACTTTATCGCAAAATCAAAGAATATAACCTCGAATAGTAATGAAAAAACTCTTGGCAATACTCTTGGTAATGCTCACGTCTTGCACCATCTCATACAAGTTCAACGGAGCATCTATCAATTACAACTTGATAAAAACCATATCGGTATCCGATTTCCCTATTCGTGCCGCATTGGTATATCCACCATTAGAGGAAGTATTCAGCAATAAACTCAAAGACGCCTATACCCGACAAACTCGCTTGCAAATGGTTGATACCAACGGCGACTTGCAAGTAAGTGGCGAAATAACAGGCTACAACCTGACACCTCAAGCCGTAGGAACGGATGCCTATGCAACAATGACGCGACTCACCATATCGGTCAAAGTCACATTCATCAACACCAAAGACCCACAATTCGATTTCGAAAATCGTACATTCTCGGCCTACCAAGACTTTAGCAGCGACCGTATGCTCACCGATGTACAAGATGAATTGATTGATGTTATCACCGAAGAACTTGTTGAGTTGATATTCAATGCAACAGTAGCCAATTGGTAATAGACAGTAGTTATATGCAATCGTTGATTGATACATTATATAAGCAACTTGCCAATCAAGAGCCTATGGGGCAAGGTGAGTTGCAAGAGTGGCGAAAGTTGTATCCCTACTTCTCGCTGCCACTGATGCTGTATGCTCGCCAAGAGCGCAAGAACGATTGCGAAGCCCTATCATTAAGTGCCATTTATGCAGGAGATATCGAATATTGGGCTGTACAGACAGGACTGAAAGAGGACTTTTCGCAACTGTATCCGCAAGATACACAACCAAGCGAAACCACCGAATCGACCATTGAACTATTCTTGCAGACCTACGGAAAGAATACCGATTACAATGTAGAGTTGCCCATATCAACCGATGAATCATCGGAAAAGCCCACCATAGAGACCCTACAAGCCGTTGCACAAAAAGAGAAAGAGCAACTGCTTGCCATACCGGCATACGACTACTTGAGCGAATTGGAAGCAATGCCCGATGCCGAAGATGCACAACCAATGAGTGGAGGCGACCTGTTGGAGCGATTTCTCGAAGCCGATGCTGCAGGAGAGCAACTCTTTTCCAAGCCCGAGCATACCACTACTGCAACCACAAGCACTGCCGTTCCCAAAACCACAACCGAGGAGAACGAGTCGTTCTTCAGCGAAAGTTTGGCCAAAATTTACATCAAACAACGACGATATGCAAAAGCTTTGGAAATTATTCGTAAATTAAACTTGAATAATCCAGAAAAAAATATTTACTTTGCAGACCAAATTAGATTTTTGGAAAAATTGATTATTAACGTCAAAAATTAAAAGATAAAAATGACAACATTACTTACCATTTTAATTCTTATTGCATCGATATTGATGATAGGAATTGTGCTTATTCAAAAGTCAAAAGGTGGTGGCTTGGCCTCAAACTTTGCCGGCTCAAACCAAATTATGGGCGTTCGTAAAACTACCGACGTTGTTGAAAAGACAACTTGGACTATCGCCGTTATCATTATGGTATTGTGCATCGCCACAGTAGCATTTATGCCCAAGGCTACAGTACAACAATCGGTTGTTGAAGGTCAAACTCAAGAAGTTCCTACTGCCAACTTCGAGACATCAACACCTACCGATGTTCTTCCCACTGCCGAGGAAACTCCTGCAACTCCCGAAGAATAATAACAAAAGCAACAAATATCAAGTGGCTATCTGCAACTATGTAGATAGCCTCTTTTGTACTATAGACATTTACATCAGGGCTATACTTACAACTCGTATTTACCTCAAAGCGAAGCCGAAAAATGGTGTCGTGCCAATGTTAATAACAACCTGTTTCATCTGATGCTCGCAACCCTCATTATCCCGGATGATGCAGTCGAGCAATTGCCCTCGCACTTGAGTTATTATTCCATACCCGACACATTACCTACCGTCGATAGTCTTGCAATAGCCCGTCGCGCCACAGTTTGCAGTAGATTTCAAGGCACATCAAATGGTTTCTCGGCCGATATCTCTCTTACACACGAGGATATAATCTTCTTTTCTGTTCCTTGCGATAGAGGTTTTACTTATACACATCCGACACATACACCTGCTATCAAAGCAACAAAAAAGCCACCCGAAGGTGGCTTTTAAAACTTTATCAGACTGTTATCCTAAATAAGATTTCAATAATTGGCTTTGAGCCTTTTGACGCAAGTGTCTGATAGCTTTTTCTTTAATTTGGCGTACACGCTCGCGAGTCAATCCGAACTTGTCGCCAATCTCTTCGAGAGTCATCTCTTGACAACCTATACCGAAGACCATTTTAATAATTTCACGTTCTCGTGGTTGCAACAACTGCAAAGCACGCTCAATCTCTTTTGACAAAGATTCATCGATAAGAGTGCGATCGGCAATGGGGGAGTCGTCGTTAACCAAGACATCAAGGAGGCTGTTATCCTCGCCCTCAACAAAAGGTGCATCTACCGAAATGTGACGTCCCGATACTTTCAGTGTATCCGAAATCTTATCTACCGGAATGTCCAACTCCTCGGCAAGTTCCTCGGGAGAGGGTTTACGCTCGTTTTCTTGCTCAAACTTCGAAAGGGCTTTACCTATCTTGTTGAGCGAGCCTACCTGATTGAGAGGCAGACGAACGATACGAGATTGCTCGGCCAACGCTTGCAGAATCGATTGACGTATCCACCATACTGCATAAGAAATAAACTTGAAACCACGCGTTTCATCAAATTTTTCGGCAGCCTTAATAAGACCGAGATTACCCTCGTTGATAAGGTCGGGTAGGCTCAAGCCTTGATTTTGATACTGTTTTGCTACCGACACGACAAAACGCAAGTTTGCACGAGTCAATTTCTCCAATGCAGCGTGGTCGCCCTGCTTAATGCGTTGCGCCAACTCTACCTCCTCTTCGACTGTAATAAGGTCTTCACGGCCTATTTCCTGTAGATACTTGTCGAGTGAGGCACTCTCACGATTAGTGATTGATTTGGTAATTTTTAGTTGTCTCATCTTACAATATGATGTGAATTGCAAAGTTACGACTTTATTGCATATCTGATACGCAAATTATTGTTAAAATACCACTCTTTAGTAAACTTTTTTACGTTTCGTGGCACAAATTATAATCTTAACGCATCGATAGGCACTTTTATTGTCAACACACCGGTGTTATTGTAGTTTGACAGTTAAGTATGTTTGTTATTTTTTTATAACTGTTTCACCATTGAAAAGTTCAACGGTGAAACAGAACAACTCTATTAATCTGACAAATCTACTGCGTAATACATTACCTTACCATTGGGATATATACCGGTAATGAACATTACCTTACGGCTACCCGATGAATGGGTTATTTGGTCAAAAAGAGGCTCCATATCGCTCACCGAGGTTATGGGCACATTGTTTACTTCGAGTATCACAAAGCCCTCACGAATGCCTGCCGACTTGAATTTACCATCCTTCAGTCCTACGACTTCAATACCGTTGCGTGTGTTCAGTTCTTTCTTTTGCGCATCGGTAAGTTCTTTAAATCCGGCACCCAACGAGTTGAATTTTACGGCTTTGGTAACCTCTGTTCCTCCTTGACTGTTTTTGAGTATAAGGCTTTTCACCTCGGTCTTTCCACCACGATTGATGGTAACGGTAATCTTATCGCCGGGGTTAAACTTACTCATTTGCTCCTGCAAGGTGGCACCATTCGATATCTTCACACCATTTATGGCTGTGATAATATCACCCTCGACAATGCCGGCTTCCATCGCAGCACTGCGATCATTTACTTGTGCCACATATACGCCTTCAAGCACATCTATGCCCTTGCTCTTGGCAAAGTCGGCTGTAATCTCTTGGAACATTACACCCATAACGGCACGTTGCACTGCACCATACTCGCGCAAGTCGCCTATTACCTTACTTACTATGCTCGACGGTATGGCAAAAGAGTACCCCGCATAGTTGCCCGTTTGCGAGAAGATGGCTGTATTGATACCCACCAACTCTCCGGCAGTTTTTACCAACGCGCCCCCACTGTTTCCGGTATGGACTGCGGCTCCGGTTTGAATAAACGACTCTATATCCAAGCGACCTTGATTCATATTGCCACTGATACGACGCGCCTTGGCACTTACTATACCGGCCGTTACCGTTGATGTAAGTCCAAACGGATTACCTACAGCAAGCACCCATTCGCCCACTTTCAGGTTATCGGAATTACCCATTCTTACCGTAGGCAGATTTTCGGCTTCGATCTTAACAAGAGCCAAGTCGGTAGTGGGGTCGGCACCTACCACACGACCATTGAATGTACGCTTGTCGTTCAGCGTTATCTCCAACTTGTCGGCACCCGATATAACGTGGTTATTTGTCACGATATATCCATCTTGCGAAATAATAACACCCGAGCCCAATCCACTTTGTGGTTGTTGTTGGCGAGGTTGATTATAACCCGGCCCAAAGAAAAACTCGAGGAAAGGGTCATTAAACCCACCACCTCGCGACTGCGCCACTGTGGTAGTGCGAATACTCACTACGGCATTTACCGTATTCTCGGCTGCTTGCGTAAAGTCCAAGCCTGTAGAGCGATAGGATGTAGGAGTAAATACAGCCTCCTCAACAGCCGTTACCTCATCATTCTGCTTATTGAATGTTGTCGAGCCACAAGCGATTACACTTGCACACAACAATAATATAGGCATTGCCTTTGTTACATCTTTCATTTTCATATCCACATCATTTAAATGTTAAAATATTTACCGTTTTAAAAAATCTCGTGTTAAAATTAGCACTTACAACAATACATTGTATCGCAAAAGCAATTAATTTAAGCACTTTTAATACGGCAAGGCTTGACTTAACTGCGATTAACGTTACAAGGGTTTTATGTTAACATTTAACAGTTCACAGCCCCGACAGCCCTTTTCTATATAAGGTAATGAGTAGGGCATTTTGTTCCATCGATAACGAAAAATATATAATTATATAGGTATATTTTCGATATAATCACGCTATCACACAAAAAATCATTACCTTTGCACGATACAGTAGGTCGGTCTGTCGCGCAAGATATTCTTGTGAGGAAAGTCCGGGCAACGCAGAGCACCATACTTCTTAACGAGAAGCCATTCGTGAGGGTGGAGTAGCGTAACAGAGAATAACCGCCACCGCAAGGTGGTAAGGGTGAAAAGGTGGGGTAAGAGCCCACCGGGCAGTGTGGCAACACATTGTGCCGTACGTCTTATGGGTTGTAAGGTTATGTATACCGGCGCAGTAGGGCTGCTCGTCCGATGCCGGGGGGTAAACCGCAAAGAGTTTTATGGTGACATAAAACCAAGATAAATGACAGACGCTCCGGAAACGGAGTACATAACCCGGCTTATAGGCTTACTGTTTTTTTATGACTATTATATTTATACTTGCAATATGAACAACACATCAAACATCGCATCACAATGGAATCGCCTCATCCTTGCCATACGCAAGGGTTGGTCGTTTGTGAGCGAAGATGTGTGGAAGTGCAAGAGCAACAATGTATTTATACACATCATCAAGACACTGAACCTCTCGGTGCGATGCTTCCTCAACGAACAGTTGCAACAACGTGCGGCAGCCCTCACGTTTCACAGTATGCTGTCGGTAGTACCGGCCTTGGTGGTGCTGATAGCCATCAGTCGAGGTTTTGGTTTCTACACAGCACTCGAAAACCTATTATACGATAGCATCCCGGCACAGCGTAGCGCACTGCAATACGCATTTACCTTTGTCGATGCCTATATGGAGCAGATGCACAACGGCATCTTCGTGGGTATCGGTCTTATACTATTGTTATGGGCTTTGATTACATTGTTAAGCAATATCGAGAACACATTTAACGACCTGTGGAATGTACCCAATCGCAAGTTGGCTCGTCGCATTACCGACTATATGGCAGTATTCATCCTCATCCCCATCCTACTCATAGCCAGCAGTGGTATGTCATTGTTTGTCAACACCTTGCTCGACAAACTGCCATACTTCTCATCCTTGGGACAATACATAATGCAATTCTCGTCGTATGTGCTTGCTTGGCTGCTATTTGCCGCCACATACAAACTACTGCCCAACACCAAGGTAAAAATCAAGCACGCACTTGTATCGGGCATCATTTGTGGTACGGTATTCAACCTGTTTCAATGGCTATACCTATCGGGACAGATATGGGTATCGAAATACAACGCCATATATGGTAGTTTTGCCTTCTTGCCATTACTGATGCTGTGGATGCAGTTGTCGTGGCTAATATGCTTGATAGGAGTCGTATTGTCATACTCATCACAGAATGTCTTTAACTTTGAATTTGAGAAAGATATCAAGCACATATCGCGCAACTACTACGAAAACGTTTTAGCCGTCATAATGGCCATCATATTGAAGCGACGCAACGAAGGGAAAGAGCCTCTATCGTGCTACGACTTGTCGCAACACTACCAACTACCTATGCCCTTGGTCACTCGCGCAGTCAACGACCTTATGGCCGTCGATTTAGTAGCCCCAACTCCCATAGGCAACGACTTTGCCTACATTGCAACCGTCGATAGCAACATACTCACCGTAGGCTATATGATGCGCAAAATAGACAATTACGGACACCAAGATTTTGTCAGTTCATTACACACCCAACAATCGGCACAAGCCACACTCGACACCATTGTCGAGAGTTACTATAAGGAGGGCGACAAGAGTCTGGTAATAGACCTGCCCACACCCCAAGAGATAGAAACCATAACACATTAACCCATAAAAATAATCGTATTATGAAAAAAGTAATTGCAACAACCAACGCTCCCGCAGCAATCGGTCCTTACAGCCAAGCCATTCAAACAGGCAATATGTTGTTCATCTCGGGTCAAATTCCCGTAAACCCCGCTACAGGCGAAGTTCCCGAAGGTATCACAGCACAAACTACTCAAGTTTTTGCCAACATCAAAGCCATCCTCACCGAGGCAGGTTACACTATGGAAGATGTTGTTAAAACAACTGTTTTGCTCTCTGACATTGCCAACTTCGTACCTATGAACGAGGTTTATGCCAAGGCATTCGAAGGCTGCACAGCATTCCCCGCACGCGCTGCTTTTGCTGTTCGCGACCTCCCCAAAGGCGTAATGGTAGAAATCGAAGTTATCGCTGCAAAATAAGCAACGCTTATAGAAAATAGGTAGTGCACCTTAAAGCACAAAACACCCCCGATGGCTCAAGGCTGTCGGGGGTGTTATATATATGAATTTTTATTATTTACCCAATCTTATTCCTAAACGAATATAACCCAAAGATGTAAATCCTCCCCCTACAATCATTTGATATCCAGCACCAAAAGAGAATCTACGACAGTCAAAACCAGCACCCAAATTCATATAAATTCCGAATGATGGACGTGCAACAAACATCATACCACCAACAGATAAATCTAATCTCGGATTAAAGTCACTCTTTGTAGGAACAAAGAATTTAATATCTGATGTAAAAGGAACATACAACAACCCCATATCACGTCCAAACAAACTATGACACCCAATACCTCCACCAATATAGAAATATTGCGAAGTACGGGCACCTAAACTAACATCAAGAGAAGGTCCACCAGAATCTATAAAAAGATCAGCACCAAGATAGATATAACTTTGAAATCTACTAATGTAAGGTTTTGTAGTTTTATTCACATTTGCCCCAGTATTAAAAATTTCTTTTTGTCCGTTGGCATACTTCACATAGAGAATATCCGATTTGGGCAATTCATAAACAGGACCATCAAGGTTATCCCATCTAATATATGTTATTTCGTTAATTCCCACAGTCTTAACCTTCGCTTGTATCTCCTCGCTATTCAACAAAATGATAACATCTTGCGACATCGCAAATTGAGTTATACTCATTGCCGCAACCAAAACCAATAAAAACTTTTTCATAATAAGAGTTTGCTATCCCTCTAACCTCAATAAGGGTATTATAAAAAGAAAGTGTGAGGTTACTTAGTTTATTTTGTGCGAGGTTCTGGAATACCCTAAAACAAATAAACAACACCTCACACTCGTATTGGACAGGGGAGAGTCCCCTTGGGATATACCAATACGAAGTGATGAGCGTAATTGCTATCCTTGTTTTATTGAAATTTTCCAGATTTCGCACAAAGGATAAAAGCTAATACACTTTCATCAAAATATGTATGCAATCCGAAGACTGCATTGCAAATATAATAAAATAATTTCTTTTAACAAGCAATTAGTAAAAAATACGACAAATGAAATAATATTATAGCGCATTACAGCGCATAAAATCTATAAATAAAATAGCACGTCTTAAAGCACAAAACACCCCCGATGGCTCAAGGCTGTCGGGGGTGTTATTTTATCAAACACTGTGTTTGTATTACTATTCAAGAAAGGTCTGTTCTTCGAGTTTCATCAGTTGACGGTCGGCGAGTTCAACTTGCAGTTTACAATATTCATAGCACGACTGTAGCGAGTCGGTTTGCGCCAAGGCACACGCCAAACGATAAGTATCGGCTATGGCCTTACGGTGATTACCGTCGAGTGTAACACTGTACTTTTTGCCACCTGTATAATTCACAGCAAGTTTACCCGACGCATTAGCAATAGCATCGGCCACCTCACGGCATTGCGACATATTGTAAGTTACCATTTCCACAACATTACCACCTGTGGTGTAACGATAGTTCTTGGCACCGTCGTAGGCTATGGCTTTCGATGCCACACCGTTGACACTTATGCCGGTATGATTTATCTTGCTACCACCATAATAGATGCTTGTCAATTGGAAGTCGCCCTTTTCGGTTACTTGCGCACGCAAGCCACTCTTCGATACAGCGCCATTCGATTCATAGCCTTTATACACATAGTTAGCCAAGGTTTGTTCCTTACCTTCGCGCACGAGTACAAATTGAGGCTTCAACGCTTCCACCTCGGCCTTTGCCACATTATATAGGCTATCTACGCGTATAAGTTCTTCTTCATACATCATCTGGTTGACCTTGCATTGCAACATCATACCTTCGCGTATCACATCCACTTCGTGGGGATACACAGCACTGATACTGTCAATCCATTGAGTTGCCTCGGCATAGTTGCCCGACAGGAAGTGACGCTCGGCAGTGCTCAACATATCCTCGGCATCTTGCTTGCTGTTACTGCAAGCCACAGCCAAGAGGAGTAGGGGGAGGAATAAAATTTTGGTGTTCATTGTTCTTATATTTTATGTGGTCTTACATAGCACCACGTTGTACATCTTTCACACCTTTAACGGTTTTGAGTTTCTTAATAAGCGCATTGAGTGCCGATATATCATCGATGGCAACGGATAGGTGACCTTGAAAAAGTCCATCATTCGAGTCAATCGATATACTGCGCAGATAGACATTCTTCTCCTTACCTATAATCGACGATATATTGGTTACGATGCCTATATCGTCGTGACCTACCACACGCAGGGTTACAACATACTTCGTACCCATCTTGCCTGCCCAACGTGCATTGATAATGCGATAGCCATATCGCTCGTGCATATTGGCAGCATTGGGGCAGTCGTTGCGATGTATCTTTATAGTACCCTCCGACGACACAAAGCCAAATATCTTATCGCCGAAGATGGGGTTACAGCAACGAGCCAATCGATAATCGACACCCTTTATATCGCCACCTATAACAAGTTCATCGACCTTATTGTCGTCTTGATGCACTTTATCGAGCGTATATTCATCGGCCGAGCGTTGCTCCACTGCCTCTTGTTTATCGGCTTCGACAAGGGCTATATAACGGTCTATAACATCGTTTACATCTATCTTTTCGTTGCCCAATTCGAGATAAAAGGCTGTCACCGTCTTATAGCCCATCTTCTTGATAAGGCGCATAAGCAGGGCATCATCAATCTCTATTTTTCTGTTTTTCACCCTGCGCGACAGCAACTCTTTGCCCAACTCGGCACTCTTATTCTCTATCTCATTGAGGGCTTGCTTTATCTTAATGCGAGCCTTGGCCGAGTTGACGATGTTGAGCCACTCCTTCTTGGGCTTTTGTGTCGATGATGTGAGTATCTCCACCGTATCGCCACTCTTGAGCAGATATTTGATAGTCTGATTTTTGCCATTGATGCGCGCACCAGTACAAGAGCATCCCAACTTGGTGTGTATATGGAAAGCAAAATCGAGTACAGTAGAGCCGTATGGGAATTTATACAGGTCGCCCTTGGGCGAAAAGACAAACACCTCTTTGTCGTAAACATCCATCTGGAAGTCTTTAATCTTCTCCAATGGGTCATTACTGTCCGACTCCAATATATCGCGCACGCTGTTCATCATAGCATCGAGGTTACCCTCGCTCTTGATGCCCTTATATCGCCAGTGTGCAGCCAATCCACGCTCGGCTATTTCATCCATTCGCTTGGAGCGTATCTGCACCTCAACCCACTTCTTCTCGGGGCCTATCACAGTGGCGTGCAGCGACTCATAGCCATTGCTTTTGGGAGCCGACAACCAGTCGCGCATACGGTTGGGGTTATGGGGATACATATTGGTAACGATCGAGAAAGCCTTCCAGCAATCGGCATACTCGTTCTTTCCCTCACTATCGAGTATCACACGCACAGCAAAGAGGTCGTAGATACCACTTACGCCTATCTGCTGCTTTTTCATCTTGTTCCATATCGAGTATATCGACTTGGTACGACCTTTTATTTCAAATACCAATCCGGCCTTTTCAAGTTCTTTTTTTACCGGCTCTATAAAGGAGGCGATATACTCATCGCGATATTTTTTCTTGGAGTTAAGTTCTTGGGCTATAAAGTTATACATCTCTCGATCGGAGTACTTAAGCGACAAGTCCTCAAGTTCCGACTTTACCTTATACAAGCCCAACTTGTGCGCCAATGGGGCATACAGGCACAACGCTTCGTTGGTAACACGAAGGCGATACTCGTCATCGGGATGATTGTTGAGCATACGCATTAGTGCCAAATTATCTACAATAATGATAAATATCACCCTTATATCATCGGCAAATACCATAAGCAGATTTTTGAAGTATTCGCTACTCATAGCACCGAGTTTGCTATCCAACTCGTGCGACTTGAGCAAGCCTCGAACCAACTTGACAACGTCCGGCCCGTACAACCTTGCCACATCGTCGATACCCCAATACTCCGAGGCCACAAGTGGCATCGCAAATACCGCCATTATCATATCGTGCTCTGCTCCAACCTTTTCGCTCAACAGTTGTGCTGTCTGCATTGCACGCAACAGCGCATTGACGCCATTAGCATCGCGCTTATACTCGCCCTGCAATATAGCATCCGAAACAATCTTTCTTATCGACAGCAACTCTTCTCCCGAAAAGACATCGCGAAGTGTTGCCACCAACTCACGATAGCAACTACGAAATTCGCTCCATTCAGTTTCTGTAAAAAATCTCTTGTCTGTCATTTCCTACCTATTTTTTTGAAACCCCAAATTTACGACTTTTTCCATTATATCGAGAACCTCTTATATATTTTTATGTTTATATCCTATACTTAAATACTATAAATATGAAAACGACTAAACTTATTATGAGCAGTATGAGCCTATTACTATCAGGCTTGGCAGGTGTAGAGGCCTGTACAGGCATATCATTTCACGCAGCCGACGGCAGTTTTGTCGTTGCTCGCACCATCGAGTGGGCGGGTGGCACACTCAAAAGCGAATACACAGCCATTCCTCGTGGCGAGGAGTTGGTATCATTTACCCCGACGGGGCGCAACGGTATGAGTTTCAAGGCCAAGTATGGCTACATAGGAATGAGCGTCGTAGAGCCGGGATTTGTTGCCGAAGGTCTTAACGAGGTAGGACTCTCGGCCGGACTCTTCTATTTCCCTCACTATGGCAGTTATGTTAGTTACGATGCAGCACAAAATGCCAACACCATTGCCGACTTGCAACTCGTACAATGGATTTTATCACAATTCTCCACCATCGACGAGGTAATAGCAGCACTGCCTTCGGTAAGGGTGGTATCACTCGACCCTTCGACCCTCACCATACATTGGCGCATTGCCGAGCCGAGTGGGCGACAAGTTGTACTTGAGATTATCGACGGTCACTACAACATTCACGAAAACAAGATAGGCGTACTTACCAACTCGCCCGACTTCAATTGGCACGTTACCAACCTCAACAACTATGTAAACCTATATCCCGGTGTTGCCAAGTCACAAATGTGGAATGGGGTAGAACTATCATCCATCAGTGCCGGATCGGCATTTCACGGCATCCCGGGCGATGCTACCTCACCATCGCGCTTTATTCGTGCTGCCTTCTTCACAGCCACAGCGCCTCAACGCAAGACGGCTTTCGACACAGTATTGCAATGTTTCCACATCCTCAACAACTTCGATGTACCTATTGGTGTGGAACACGCTTTGGGCGAAGCACCTCAAGATATGCCTTCGGCTACACAATGGACTGTTGTGAGCGATATTACCAACCGTCGCATCTACTATCGTACGGCCTACAATAGCAATATTCGTTGCATCGACCTACGGGCTATAGACTTCTCGCGCATTAAAGCCACTGTACGGCCTCTCGACCAAGAGCAAAAACAACCTATCGAAATGATAGATGTTATGAAAGATAAAAGATGAGAGGTGAGAGTTTATAGTTAAATATCAAAAAAGGAATAGACACTACCCTAAACACAAATAAGAGGGCGTGTCAAAATTGAAATATCCCTCCGTCGCTATGCGACACCTCCCTTAATCTAAGGGAGGAGAAATCAGCGTAAAACGCTGATTTAAAGCCGTAGGCTTCTGCTCCTCTAAATTAGAGGAGCTGTCAGTTTGGCTGACTGAGGAGTATTACCGGAATTTTGACACACCCTCTTATTTATGATAACTGAATGTGCCTCTCGGCAACAATCGAAACTCTAAACATTCATCATACCAACACGCCCACAAAGGTAACAACAAGTTGTACGACAACAAAATAGAGTACAGCCTTCCAACCACGCACATTGCAACTTGTAGCAAAGGCGTTGTAGTTCCATATAAAGAACAGTACGATAAACAAAGCTGACACAATGCCACTAATCATTACAGCCATCATATCGCCCATAGCAGGCTGTACACTTTGTTGCAAGGCTTGCAAAATGGTATTCATACCATTCTTCACAGCCGGCAGAAGCATAGGTGCAATCATAGGTATAAGCAGCAATTGGGCAAATGCAGTTGTACCCAACACATCGACAATGCGAATGTGCGACCGTGAGAGCAACAAGCCTCCCACATAGTAGAATAGGGCAGGTACTATCCACCACAGCAATTGCATCAGCAAGATGCTCCATATAGTCGCATCGGTGGGTGCTATATGCAAATAACCATCTTGTATCATTCCTGCACTATAGAGCAGAAATACGGCCGACACCATAAAAATAAGCCCTAATACCAACGATTTAGTTCCGGCAATGTAACGGAACGGATTAAATAGTCTGTCCATCTTTTTCAAGTTTATTGAGGTTATTAATAATTTCATCTAACAGGTTTCGCACAGTGGGATAACTCAACCCCATATCGCTCGCCATCTGCTTGAGCGAGCCACTACATTTTACAAATCCGGTAACAAACGCCAATTCATCGGGCTTGAGGCGCAAAATGGCAGGCACATCATATTCACCCGAAATGGTTGTTCCACATTCATTGCAATGCAACGATTGCACCTTTAGTCCACCACCACAGGAGGGACACACTGTAGGAAAATTCTTTTTCATTTCCGCAATTTTATTTTCATTTAACGCAACAAAGTTAAACACATATTTAATAAAATGCAAATTTTACAACATAAAATTTATTTCAAAAATTATTTTGGCATATAGATGCAATGTTTCGGGAGTTTTTCATAATTTTGTAAATCATAATGATAATACCATAAAACTAAACAGTATATGTTTACTCAAGAAGACCTTAAGACACTTGCCTCGCGAGGTATCTCGGAGGAAAAAATCAAAGAACAACTCAATTGTTTCGCAACAGGATTTCCATTCCTCAAGTTATCGGCATCGGCAGCCATCGACAATGGCATATTGGCCGTTGACGATACGCTTGCCGAGAAGTTCTTGGCCGAATGGAACGAATATTTGGCACAAAACCACCGTATCGTGAAGTTTGTACCGGCATCGGGCGCAGCAAGCCGTATGTTTAAGAATTTGTTTGAATTTCTCGATGCCGAGTACGATGTGCCTACCACCGACTTTGAAAAGAGATTCTTCGACAACATAACCCGATTTGCATTCTACGACGCCCTGAACGATGCTTGCGTTGTACTCTACGGCAACACCATCGACGGATTGGTAGAGGAGGGCAACTACAAGGAGGTTGTCGCTGCGCTATTGGGCGAGGAGGGTTTGAACTACGGCGCACTGCCCAAGGGCTTGCTGCAATTCCACGCTTACGAAGACCAAGTGCGCACTGCTATGGAAGAACACCTTGCCGAAGGTGCTATGTACGCCGGCAATGCCGAGCGCGATGTAAACGTACACTTTACAGTTTCGCACGACCACTTGCCACTGTTCAAAGACCTTGTAGAGCAAGTACGCCCCGAATACGAAAGTCGCTACAACGTGAAATATCACATCTCATTCTCCGAGCAAAAGCCATCGACCGACACCATTGCCGCCGATATGGACAACAACCCATTCCGCGACAGCGATGGCAGCCTGCTGTTCCGTCCCGGTGGTCACGGCGCACTTATTGAAAACCTCAACGACATAGATGCCGATGTTATCTTCGTAAAGAATATCGACAACGTTGTGCCCGATCGCCTCAAAGATGAAACCGTAAAATACAAAAAGATTATCGGTGGCGTTCTTATTTCGCTCAAGAAACAAATTGATGCCTATATGGCTCAATTGAAGGCCGGAAACTACACAAGCGACGACCTGAAGGCTATGGCAACATTCCTCGAAAAGTCGCTATACAATCGCAACGAGGCTATCGACACACTCGACGACGTCCAACTCGCAGCCTATCTGTTGAAGAAATTTGACCGACCCGTGCGCGTGTGTGGTATGGTAAAGAACGTGGGCGAGCCGGGTGGTGGCCCATTCCTTGCGTACAACCAAGATGGAACGGTATCGTTGCAAATACTCGAAAGTTCGCAAATAGATATGAACGATGCTACAGCCAAGGCACTGTTTGAAAAAGGCACTCACTTCAACCCCGTTGACCTTGTATGCGCCGTACGCAATGGCGAGGAGAAGAAATACAATCTGCCCGAATACGTCGATAAAAACACAGGTTTTATTTCGTACAAGTCGAAGAGTGGTAAAGAACTGAAGGCACTTGAGTTGCCCGGCCTGTGGAATGGCGCAATGAGCGATTGGAACACACTCTTTGTAGAGGTACCTATCACCACTTTCAACCCCGTAAAGACGGTTAACGACCTGTTGCGCGACCAACACCAATAACCCTCGCACAACGCAGCCCCATAAACAACATCCCTCCCTTGCTTTGCAAGGGAGGGATGCTATATTATATATATGTAATATATTACGGCTCAAGCGATGTCGAGCAAGACATTAGGAAGTAGTTATTATTATTGAATTGAAATGTTCCTGCCTCGGTTGTATGCACCTTGCGTGTGTGGGCTGCATACGAACGAGGATTAATCTTATTGATAAACGTTGCCATAATAGGGTAGCGACTGCGCATACTTGCCAACGATGCGTAGAACACCTTTTCAAACACGCCTGTACCACGCACAGCCGTATCGACACATATAGGCCCATACTGATAAGAGTTATTGCGTGTCAACTTCACACCATCCAATTCATACTCCTCAAGATGCTCTATCATATAAGCAAACAACGGCCATTCTGCCCAATAATCCCACGATGCAGCCAATGCAAAGGCATATACACGACCATTCTCTTTGGCAATGGTTACACCTTGCTCATCGACAATAAGGCGCGTAAGTTGATCGGTAGTAAGATTAGTTGTTACAAATCCGTCTTTCTTATCTTCGGGCGAGATATAGTCAACGTGATATCGGCGGAGTAGGGCAACGATACCTTCAAAATCGTCTAATGTTGCTTGTACTATTTCCATCATTATATTATTTATGTGTTACATCAGCGAAGATAGAAGATATATAGCATAAATGCAAGTTTTACAAGGAAGATTATTAAAGCATATAGGGTTACTTTTCACTACATAATAATAGCAACACATAACATCAATCAGTACCTACTTACCACAAATCCACAAAAGAGTAGGGGGCAATAACACAAATTTATGATTTTTTAGCCTCTAAAGACATACACAGGTATTAGTACATCCAATTAACTGATAATAGGGGAGATAGATCAACAATTCGCCAATTTAACCCTCACGAGAATTAAATATTCTCAATTACGTCACATAGTTAATCACTCTATCGCAGAATTTCAAAAAATAGGGGTTTTACCTTTGTTTAGCACACAATAGGAGAACTCAATATGTTATTATTTATTAATATTAACTGTTTGCGATTTCAAATCACAAACACAATTCTATAGCACAAACAACACAATTCTATAAACCAAATAGCAATTTGCGTTTACAAAACACCATTCCAATTTGAGAAAATCACGCCATAAACGGCATTTATACACATAAACCAATTACACAATACGCTAATTTACTGCGATTTACAAAATAAATATAAATTATTATTTAAATCTAATACACAATACAGACGTATACTTGTTTTATAGGTATTATTTAGCACACAAACACCTATTTACCAATAGTTTTAGCAACTTAAATATAAAGTATATTATATACAGCACATTCCAACGTATATTACAGGAAAGATGTACAGGTAATATTACAAATCCATTTTGCAAACTTTCGATTTGCAAAACCAAATTTGCATATTTAAATTATTTGATTTACATTTGCAAATAGCAAAAATTCCAAATGTAAACAGATTTAACACTAATTTTTTATGGTTGAGAGGCTAAAATTGTACATAGAAAAACGAGGGCTGTTGCCTTCGCAATTTGCCGACGCTTTGGGTATGCCTCGTTCATCGTTCTCGCAATTGATGAACGGACGCAACAAGTCGATAAGTGATGCCACCATTGGAAAAATTCACACTGCTTTTCCCGAACTCTCTATCCAATGGCTGCTCTTCGGCGAAGGCGAAATGGAAACAACCACCACCACTCAAAAATTAGCACAACAACCATTGCAACAACAACCATCATCGCCGACAACCGACCACTTCCAACAACAAGCCCAACTCTCATTCTTCGACGAGAATGCAATATTCCCGACCGATGTGCAAGAAGAATCGAAATATGAGCAGGAAATTGAAGTTGAACAATCGGCAATTCCCGTCTTAGATATGCCACAACGCTATAAAATACCTGTAGAACAGCCTGTGCAAAAGCAACGTAAAATAACCAAGATAATGGTATTTTACGACGACAACACCTTCGAGAGTTTCAAGCCGGAGTAAAAAGGAGAAAAATAAGCAAAACTCACGCCGTTGAAATGAAGGCTTAAATTTTCGGCAATCATAGCAGTATCGGCTATTGTAGATTAAGAATAGTAACACATATCTGCGTTTCTTCAGCCGGCACTGCAAGGAACACATTTATAATAATAGTAACACATTTTATATAGGAAAGAATAAATAGCCACAGCCTGTTGGTAACTATAATAAGAGTTGATAAATTATTGTACCAGCATTGGCTAAAGTGCAACATCATTATACATCTCGCAGCACTTGCTATTATAGTGCAGGTGCATCCACACAAATGGTAGAGTTGATAAATAAAAGAGCACTTCGTTATACCATCAACTTGTAGCAGCAATTGCGATTGTAACACATCCACACAATAGGGGCTATATCAACAGTCATTCTCTCTAAAGTACCAAACTCATACAAAAGCACCTAACACACACTCAAACACCAACTCCCACACAATATTCCAAACATTATTCAAACTCTATTTAACATAATATTAATTATAGGACAAAAATGGTAGTATATTTATAATGTAGATACACTACGTAGAGAAAGCCTTTTCAACACGTATTTCGGATAATACATTACAAATAAATACACTAAATACGCATCGGATAATCCTCTCAATGCTAAAAGACTTGCATAAACCATAGGAAAAGAATACTTTTGCACTTGCAATGGAAGGCATACAGATAGTTGTTATGCACTGCAACATTAAGCAACAGCAACCTATGGACAGCGATAATACGATATCACTCAACGAAAATTTCTTTGCCTATGTCAAGGAAAATATGGGCAAAGATGCGATGCGACTGCGACTGAAGAAGAATTGCGATGCCGACTTTCCTATCGACCTCGCTATTACACAAGTCGAGGCTCATAATCGCCGTCTTGAGCAGAAATTGCCTTCGTGGACGGCTTGCGACAAGGTGGTGTTTCCGTCGATCCTCGCTACCGAACAATGCTCCTCGGAGGATGCTGCACGCAACAAGCAACCTCTGGTCGTTGGCGACACGCTGTGCGACCTTACAGGAGGCTTGGGCATAGATACTTACTATATGGCGCAGCGCGTAAAACAGGCCGTATATATCGAGCAAAACGAACTATACAGCATCTGTGCCAAGCATAATTTTGCCCAATTGGGGTTGCAACACGTCACTGTGCTAAACAGCGATTGTGCCACATTCCTGCAAGAATCGGCACAATATTTCGACACCATATATATCGATCCGGCGCGACGCAGCAAGTTGCAGGAGCGCGTGTATGCGCTTGCCGACTGCGAGCCTAACGTGCTACTTATGCTCGACACGCTATCGACGCGCTGTAAAAGACTCATTATCAAACTGTCGCCAATGGTAGATATAACGCTATTGCAACAAGAATTGCAACGCCCGTGCTGCATACACATAGTATCGGTAAATAACGAGTGTAAGGAGATATTGGCAGTGATAGACTTCAACAGCGACACCACACCCGACAGCCACACCGTCGTATGCGACCTGTTGAGAAAAGGCCAATCACCTACCGAGCATCGCTTCGACCTGCAACAAGAGGCATCGCTCCCCCACTCCATTGCCCACGAGGTACAAGCCTACCTGTATGAGCCCGATGCAGCCATTATGAAGGCCGGTGTATTCAAGTTGATATCCGAGCGTTTTGCTGCGCCAAAACTCAACAAAAGCAGCCACCTGTACACGTCCGATACTATCATCAACGACTTTCCCGGCAGGGGCTTCCGAGTAGTCGAAACCCTACCCTTCTCATCGAGCCTATGCAAGAAGTTTGCCTCACAATACCCTGCCTGCAACATCGCAACGCGCAACTTCCCCCTATCGGCAAACGACCTGCGCAAAAAACTGCGAGTAAAAGACGGTGGCGACATATACCTCTTTGCCACCACCAATCACGACAACAAGCACATACTCGCTATTTGCAACAAAATATAAGCGAATAGGGATTGATATCAAAATACCAATCCCCATTCTTGCATCAATTCATTATAATTTATCGCACCTCAAGGGCGCCTATAATATCTTGTACCGAGTTGAAGTTGTGACGTTTTAGATACTCCTCAATACCCTCTACCACCTTGACGGTAATGGCAGGGTCGATAAAATTGGCAGTACCTATCTGTATGGCTGTTGCACCTGCCAAGAGGAATTCTACGGCATCGGTAGCCGATGAGATACCACCCAAACCTATAACGGGTATCTTCACAGCATTTGCCACTTGCCACACCATACGCAAAGCCACAGGCTTAACACAAGCACCCGACAAGCCACCCGTAATAGTAGAGAGGCGTGGACGACGACGCTCGGCATCGATAGACATACCCATCAGCGTATTGATAAGCGACACCGAGTCGGCACCTTCGGCCTCTACAGCCTTTGCTATAGAGGCTATATCGGTAACATTGGGCGATAACTTCACAATCAGGGTCTTGGGATACACCTTACGCACTGCACTCACCACCGACGCTGCACCCTCGCACGACGTACCAAACGCCATACCTCCTTGCTTCACGTTGGGGCAAGATATGTTCAACTCTATAGCCGGAATCTTATCGAGCGATGCTATGCGCTCGGCTGTTGCCACATAATCTTCGACACAAGCACCCGACACATTCACAATCATATTGGTATCGATATCCTTGATTTGTGGATATATATGCTCGGCAAAGTATTCAACACCTTTATTCTGCAATCCTACAGCATTGAGCATACCCGAGGGGGTTTCGGCCATACGGGGATAGAGATTGCCCTCGCGATGATTGAGGGTAGTACCCTTTACGATAATGCCACCCAGACGCGACAAGTCGATAAAATCGGCAAATTCAAGACCATAACCGAAAGTACCCGATGCTGTCATTACGGGATTTTTCAACCCGAGATTTCCTATTTTTACGCTTAAATCTACCATTGCAATCTATCGATATTAAAAATTGGACCTTCTTTACATACACAAACGTGGCCTTCGACGGTATCCTCCACGCAGCACAAGCAAGCACCTACACCACAAGCCATCATATTCTCGAGCGACACCTCGCAAGGAACATCTTTCTCGCGTGCTATGCGTGCCACTGCCTGCATCATAGGCTTGGGGCCACAAGTATAGATATAAGAGAACTGTTGTTGTAGCACCGAGTGTTGGGTTACAAAGCCCTTCTCGCCTGCCGAGCCGTCTTCGGTAGAGAGATAGACATCGCCTACAGCCTCAAAATCATCGAGTTGCAGCAAGTCTTTATCGGTGCGCGCACCCAACAAGAACGCAGGGCGCAAACCTTGCTCTTGCAATACCTTACCCCAATACAACAAGGGGGCAACCCCCACTCCACCACCTATCAACAGGGGTTGGTGTTGCTTATCGGCAGGCATTGTAAACGTGTTACCCAGCGGCAACACCATATTTACTATAGTACCCTCCTTATACGATGCCAAACGATTTGTTCCGTCGCCGGCACGACGCACCAACAGCCACAACTCTTTGTTGTTGCTATCTATGTTGTGTATCGATATGGGGCGACGCAGGTAGGTTGTTGTACTATCATCGATGCGTACTTCAACAAATTGTCCGGGCAACATATCGGGCAACTCGCCATCTTGAGGACGGAACTTCATAAGCGCATAGGCCGAGTGCAATTGCTTATTCTCGGTCAGCACGAAGTCTTTAATATATTTTTTCATCAGTTCTATTTGTTTGATTTATATCTATCCCTACAAAGGTAGTAATTATTCTCTTACATCCACACTCACATTATTCAGATGTTTCGTACTATAGGTATTTTATTCCCTTCTACACATCCACCCAACAACCCTTCTCATCAGCCATAAGGCAGCCGTAATGAGCAATATATGCCCTATATCGGTAGCACATAGCACCTTATCGAAAAAACCGTATGCAAGAGCAATCAGCCCCGACACACACAAGGCTACGATAACAGCCTCAACAACCGATTGTAATATATACTTTTTCATAAGCGCACATATATCGCCGACAAAAGTAATAAATAGTAAATATAAAAACAAAGTCCGTCGGGCAACAACCATTACCCAACGGACCTTGATTATGAAGAAAGTTGATTATACTATTATACTACATACCATCCTCGATGTTCCACACGAAGGCTCTGATACCCAACATAGGGGTAGCCTCATCCATCTCGCGCATATAATCGAGCAGAGGTTTCACACGATGGTCTTCAACCACCGATATAATAGCCGAACACATCGATGGCCAAGCGTGGCTACCATAGTGAGGCTCACCGGTCTTTGTGCCACGACCTTGCACTTGTTGGAAGTAACTAAATCCACGACAGTTGTGCTTATCGAGCATATCAACGATACGCTCGTAGTAGGCTTGGTCGAAAGTTATCAATATAGATTTCATATCTTATAAGTTAGTTCGTATGGGTATCGCAACCGATACCCATACGAGTATTGTTATTATTTTATACCCAAAGCCTTAAGTTCGGCTTGTTTACGCAATTTTTTGTGGAATTTCTTACGGTTACCCTTCACCTCACGACCGGCTACTGTACAGTAGAGTGTGGGGATAAGCAACAGGGTAAGAACGGTAGATACAGTAAGACCACCTATCACAGCCCACGCCATAGGACGCCACATCTCCGAGCCTTCACCGTGGTTAAGTGCCATAGGCATCATACCAAGGATGGTAGTAAGTGTGGTCATAATAACGGGACGCAAACGCGACTCACCACCCAACACCACAGCGCGACGAATACTCATACCACGCTCTCGGTTGAGCGAAATGTAGTCGATAAGCACGATACCATTCTTCACCACAATACCGATAAGCATAATACCACCCAACATCGACATCATATTGAGCGTGCTACCCGATATAGCCAAGGCTAAGATAACACCCGAAAAGGCAAACGGAATAGACAACATTATGAGGAAGGGATACTTCAACGACTCGAACTGTGCAGCCATTACCACATACACAAGCAATATGATGAGTACCATAAGTACAGTAAGGTCGCCAAACGACTCTTGTTGGTCCTCATAACTACCCGACAACTCGATGTTGAAGCCCGAGGGGATATCCATCTTATCAATCTCCTTATTGGCAGCAGCCACAACGTCGCTCATAGGCGCACCCGACACGATAGCCGATACGGTGTTGATACGCTCACGGTCTTTACGCTCGATTGTAGGAGGATTAAATCGTTCAACTACAGTACCCACATCCTTCACACGAACAGCCTTGCCTTGGTTGTTGTAGATAAGGATATTCTCGAGGTCGGCAATAGAGGTACGGAACTCGGGGGCATACATTACCTTGATATCATACTCATCACCATCCTCACGATAGAGCGATGCAGTAGCACCATTGATACGGTTACGCAAATATGTAGCAGCAGTAGAGAGGTTAAGGCCATAGAGAGCCAACTTCTCACGGTCAAAGTCAACCTGATACTCGGGTTGATAGTCACCACGGCTTATACGCACCTCGGTAACACCCTTTATACCACGCAATTTGTTGCTCAAGTAGTTGGCAATAGTATCGCTGGCAGTGAAGTCATAACCATACACCTCAAAGTCGAGAGTGGTTTCACCACCCATACCACCGCCACCACCACCGAGTTTAACCTCGGCTTTCTTCAACTCGGGATAGTTCTCGGCAAGGTCTTTACGCATAAGGTCGCAAATCTCTTGCAAGGTACGCTCACGCTCATCGGGGTCGCACAGACGTATATTATAGGTAGCAATATACGAGCCGTTATCGCTCAACGATGCAAATGTATTGTCGGTATCGGCCTGACCTACGGTAAAGTTAATCTTTGTCATTTCAGGATAATCCTCGCTCCACTTCTTTTGCAATTCCAATGCCAATTCGCGAGTAATCTCGGTGCGAGTACCTATAGGCATTTCGAGGGTTACACCTATACGAGAGTTGTCGGATGTAGGCATAAACTCACTACCCACAAACTTCATCAAGCCCAAACTTGCCACAAAGAATACCACACAAATAGTCACCATTGCACCACGATGAGTTGTTGCCCACTTAAGGATACGACCATAGAAACGGTCGAAGGCATCAAGACCACGTTGGATAGGACCATAGAAACGAGTAAACGATTTAGAACGTTTCTTTTGCAAGCGAAGCATTTGCGAGCACAACATAGGTGTAAGCGACAAGGCAATAGTAGTAGATACAATCATAATGATTGTTACCATCCAACCCAACTCCTTGAACAGCACACCGGTCATACCCTCAATCATTGTCAAGGGGAAGAACACACAGATAAGTGTCAACGTCGATGCAATTACCGACACTGCCACCTCATTGGTACCGTGTACGGCTGCCTGCTTAGGATCACTACCACGCTCAATGTGAGTGGTTACGTTCTCGAGTACCACAATCGCATCATCCACAACCATACCAATGGCAACGGTCAATGCCGAGAGTGATATAATATTGAGTGAACTATCGGCAATGAACAGATAAATAAATGCTGCAATAAGCGAAAGAGGAATGGTGATAACGATAATCATTGTAGCGCGCCAGCGACCCAAGAATACAAATACCACCAAAGTCACAAACAGCAAGGCATACATAATGGTTTCAAACAAGCCATTGATGGTGTTGCGAATGTTGTCGGAGGTATCGACAATCACATCAAGTTTCACATCCTTTGGCAAGTTCTTTTGCAAATCGGGCACTGCGGCTTTCACAGCATCGGCAATCTGCACCGAGTTGGCACCCGATTGTTTTTGGATAACAATCATAGCACCTTGTATACCATCATTATACGCCTCTTGCGCACGTTCCTCGACTGAGTCGTTTACACGAGCCACGTCGCGCAAGTATATTGTTTGTCCGTTGAATGTACCTACAACAAGGTCATTCATTTGCGAAGCATCGGTAAACTCACCCTCGACACGCAAGGCGTAAGTATCCGAGCCGAGATCAAATGTACCACCGGGGATGTTACGGTTCTCGGCACCGATAATGCCCGATATAGCCTCAACAGTAAGGTTATAAGCCTCAAGTTTGTTAGGATCGACATACACTTGAATTTCGCGCTTGGGCGCACCGGCAATCGACACCGAACCTACACCATCGACACGCGCAAGAGGGGTTGCCACAGCATCATCCAATATCTTGTAGAGGGCAGGCATACTCTCATTGGCTTGCACCGAGAGGATAATGATAGGCACCATATCGGTACTGAACTTGAAGATGATAGGATTCTCGGCATCATCAGGAAGCACCGACTCTACCATATCAAGTTTATCGCGCACATCATTAGTAAGTACGTCGATATCATTACCATACTCAAACTCAAGAGTAATCAACGAATAATTTTCGCGCGACTGCGAAGACATATGTTTCAAGTCCTCTACGGCATTGAGCGCATTTTCCAACGGACGGGTAAGGTTGGTTTCAATATCCTCGGCACTCGCACCGGGATAAGCCGTCATTACCATAATAGTGTTGGTCTCAATATCGGGATAGAGGTCAATAGGCAACTTCGTCAAGGAGAAGAGTCCTAATATCGCCACTGCAATAAATACAAGCGACGTCATAATCGGTCGTTTGACCGCACCTTCATATAGACTCATAGTTATATTATTTTTTTAATTGAGCAATCAGAATATCTATCTTTCGATTATTCTACTACATTCACTTTAACGCCATCGCTCAAACGAGTTTGACCGGCAACTACTACTTGCGCATCGGCCGATACACCCGAAAGAACTTCATAATAAGTATCAACGTGACGACCCAACTCTACTTGAGTATAAGTAACAGTACCATCGTTGTTATATACATATACAAAACGGTCGCCCGAGCCGGCACGCTTAATAACAGCACGATCCGACACTACTACACGCTCACGCGCACCGAAGTCGATGGTTGCACGAGCAAACATACCGGGACGCACACGATTGTTGCCATTGGGTATCTCTACCTCAACACCGAATGTACGAGTCATAGGATCGATGGTAGGATAGATAAGCGATACACGACCCTTGAAAATCTCATCGCCGAATACATCGAATGTTACATCGATGGGCATACCCAATTTTACTTTGGTAAACTCGGTTTCCGATACGTTGATAACAATCTTCACAGGATTGATTTGCATAACGGTGAGGATAGGACCTTGAGTCATATCGCCATCATCGTAGTTGCGCGCTGTTACAACGCCATTTACGGGGCTGAGCAACTTGGTATTTTCCATCAAGTTGTCGTATGCAGTCTTGGCTGCCTCAAATTGAGTAGTGATTTGGTCGAGTTGTTGTTGCGAAGCACCACCTACAGCCACCAACTCTTTGGCACGATTGTATTCCAACTCCAAGTTATCGAGTTGTACCTTTTGTTGGATGATATTAGAAGCATCAAGGTCAACAAGCACTTGACCTTTCTTTACATAATCGCCTACTTCAACATATATTTTCTTGATACGGTTGGGCATCGACGAACTGATGTTATTGCGTTTGTCAGGTTGTACCGTCGCTGTGTAAGTTGTTTCTTGAGGTACATTTTGGAGAGCAGCCGACTCGATTTTTACCGACTCGATAGTTTCCTCTGTTGTAGTTTGCTCGGTTGTTTTTTCTCCTCCCGAACAAGCAGCAAGCATAACGATGCTCGCAGTAGCAAAGAAAAGATTAATCTTTTTCATAACTTGTGATTGTTCTATATGTTTTCTTATTTATTATTATCCTCTTGGGGTTCATACTTGCTTATGTCGGTCGAGCCCAACAACTTTTGCACATCGCTCACACCGGCAAGGAAGTCGTAGATGGCTTGACTGTATGCCAATCGCGCACGAGTCAGTGCAAGTTCGGCATCGTTCAGGGTAACGAATGTAGCCGAGCCTATCTCAAAACTCTTTTGCATAATCTTGTATGCCTTCTCGGCTTGTTGTACACCGAGTTTGTTTGAGTCAATTTGTTTTACCGACTTCGATATATTGTCTATTTGAGCCTGTACTTGCATATCAAGCGCACGCACAAGGTTTTCGCGTTGGAAGCCCATTTGAGCCACATTGGCTTGAGCCTGTTTCACTTTATAGAAACGCGAGCCACCCGAGAAGATGGGAATATTCAAGGCTACAGCCACTGTCGAATAGGGATTGAAACGGAAGTTCTTGAACATATTACCGTCGCTCATCGATATCCAATTGTAGCCAAATTGCGCTCCCAATGTGGGGATGTAGGCAAACTTTTGCAATGTGGCTGTCTTTTGCAACATCTTGGTTTGCAAGTCCAATTGGCGCAAGTCGGTATTGTTGTCGAGCGAGCGATTGATACTCATTGTTACATTATACATATCTTGCTCATAGTTGGCAAGGCTGTCATTGATAACAACCTCGATACCGGCATCGATACCCATCAACACCTTGAGTTGCAATTTCGACAACTTCACAGCATTCTCGGTCGAGAGCAACGAAGGCTCGATATTGCGCATTGCAACTTCCGAACGCAACACATCATATTCCGATGCTGTACCTTGCTTGTATTGGCTGGCGTATGTCTCGGCATTCAACTTGGCATTGTCGTATTGGTCACGCAACACCTTGTATGAATCTTGACACAACAATACATTATAATATGCTTTTTGCACTTCATTGATAAGTGATAGGCGTGATGAACGCGCAGCCTCCAACTTGGTCTGTATATTGATAGAACTTATCTCCACACTCTTCCACAATTGAGGTGCTATTATAGGCAATGTTGCTGAGAAGCCCATCGAATAGGTATTGTCAAGACCTACTTCAAATCCTTCATCGGCCGATGAAGTTGATGAGTCTTCTGTTTCGGGGAAAGGAATACCTGTAGCGGCATACAACGGGCCCAAGTATGCACCCATCATACCGGCTATGTCGAATCCTTTGCCCGACATATACATACGTTGCTTCTTGATAGCGCGTTGATAAGAAGCCGATGCATCTATTTGAGGCAACAATCCGGCTATAACCTCACGCTTCGAATAGTCTGTTTTTTTCACCTCCAAGTCCGCTATTTTAATGGTAGGACTTTCGCTCAAAGCTATGGTCAGTGCTCTTTCCATATCAAGATGTAGCACCGAATCGGTTGTAATAGCTGTTTGAGCAGAGGCAGACATCACGGTTGTCAACACCAACGCTGTGGCAATGGACAAACTAAATCTTTTTTTCATACCTTTTACTTGTTTATAATATTTGCGTTATTAATTCTTTGTTATCATCAAGCACTTTGCGTCCTTTGTCGGTAACAATACCATAGAGGAATATTTGCACCATCGTTCGCAAGACATCACTCAATTCCCACACTTTGGTGGTATATTGCTGCGATTTACGAAACCACTCCAACTGGCTGTTGTGGAACATTGTGGCTATATCTACATCAATATCGGCACGAATAAGCCCATCTTCAACACCTTCTTGAAGAATGTCGCGTATATAGGAATATTGTTTTTCCCTATGCAACTCGGCCTCTTCACTTGCCTTTGAGTGCATAAGTTCTACATCCAATTGGAACGAACGACTTGTCTTGTTGATGTGATACATAATACGATTGTAACAGCGAAGCAACTTCTCTATAATGTTGGCGTCACTGTTAAAAATGGCACACATATCTTGTTCCTGCGCCTTACGACCCTTCTCCATACAAGCGATGATAAGAGCCTCTTTATTTTCAAAATTCTCGTACAACGTACGTTTCGACATACCCAATTCCGATGCAATGAAATCCATTGTAACCGAACGGATACCATAACGATAAAAAAGCGGTTGAGCCTTATCTACTATAAACTCTTGCGTTTCCTTTGCCATTATTTCTCAATTTTAGCGGTGCAAAGATACACAAAACTATAAAAACGCAAAAAGTTTTCAGGTTGTAAAATCTTGTTTTTAGCAAATAAAAGTGAATATTTTAAGGGACACTCATTCACTTTTCAATAACAAATTGCTATAAATGACATTTTTAAGCCCACAACTGCAACTTATACTAAAGCATTTTATTATTTTTGCGTCAAATACACCTAAAAAATTTAATCTATGAACAACAAAACAATCTTAATGATGGGAGCAATTCTTGCTACGGCTTGTACATCGAGCGACAAGATTTCCTATCCCACTACCGAGCGTACTGCTGTCGCCGATACATTGTGGGGTGAAACAGTTGCCGACCCTTATCGCTGGCTCGAGAACGACACTTCGGCAGCAACAGCACAATGGGTTGAGGCTCAAAACGCAGTTACTAACAACTATTTGGAGGCCATCCCATTCCGTGAGGCTTTGCGCGCAAGATTGGACGCCGTATCGCAATATGCCACTCAATCGATGCCCTCAAAGAAAAACGGCAAATACTATTATTATGGTAACACCGGTACACAAAACCAGAGCGTGCTTTACGAAAAAGCATCACTCGATGCCGAGCCTCGACTCATACTCGACCCCAACAAGTTGAGTGACGACGGAACGGTAGCCCTCTCGCAAGTTGAGATTTCGCCCGACGGTAAATATTTGGCTTACTCTATTTCACGCAGTGGATCGGATTGGAACGAGATATACGTTATGGACCTCAACACACTCGAACTGCTTACCGACCACATCCAATGGGTAAAATTCTCTCCTATTTCGTGGTATAAAGATGGCTTCTACTACAGCGCATTCAAGCCCGAGAAGGGTAAAGAACTATCGGCCACCAACAAGTATCACACCGTATATTACCACAAGTTGGGTACAGGTGTCGAAAACGACCGTAAGATATACTGCAACGAGGATAATGCCTTCCGTTATGTACAAGCCGAGGTTTCGGGCGACAAGCAATACTTGGTTTTCACCGAGTCGGCAGGCACATCGGGCGTAGCACTGTATGTACAAGACCTTAAGCAAAACAATGCTCCCGTACGCCTCATTGTCGAAGGATACGACTATGAGTATGTATTGGTAGGTATGGACAACAATCGCCTCTTGCTGTACACCAACGACCACGCCCCCAACTATCGCCTCGTTTCGGTCGATCCCAACAAGCCTCAACGTGAGAATTGGAAAGAAATCATCGCCGAGCAAGAGAGTGTTCTTGCCGACGTTGCCATTGCCAACGGCAAGATTTTGGCTGCCTATACTATCGATGTATTGAGCCACTTGTATTGCTACGATATGAATGGTACAAGACTATACGAAGTAGAACTCCCGGCACAAGGTACATTGCAAGGCATCAGTGCCGACAAGAAAGAGGCCGAGGTATTCTACACTTTCACATCGTTTACCTATCCTCAAACAGTGTATCGCTTTGATGTCGAAAAGAATACATCTGAAAAATATTATGCACCCGAAGTTGACTTTAACCCCGAAGACTACGAAAGCAAACAGTTATTCTTTGCCAGCAAAGACGGCACTCGCATTCCTATGACTGTAACCTATCGTAAGGGACTTGAGTTAAACGGTCAAAATCCCACCCTACTCTACGGTTACGGTGGCTTTGCCATCACCCTCAATCCTCGTTTCATCAACTCTATGATACCCTTCTTGGAGCAAGGTGGTATCTATGCCGAGGTAAATTTGCGTGGTGGAAACGAATATGGCGAGGAGTGGCACGTTGCCGGTACCAAGATGCAAAAACAAAATGTATTTGACGACTTTATAGGTGCTGCCGAGTACCTGATTGCCGAGAAATATACCTCTCCCGAGAAGTTGGCTATTAACGGTGGCTCAAATGGTGGACTTCTTGTAGGTGCTTGTATGACCCAACGCCCCGAGTTGTATGCCGTAGCCGTACCTCAAGTGGGTGTGTTGGATATGCTTCGCTATCACAAGTTTACCATCGGTTGGGGATGGGCAGGCGACTACGGTACAGCCGACGACAGTGCCGAGATGTTTAAATACCTCATCGGATACTCTCCCTTGCACACACTCAAAGAGGGTACTACCTACCCTGCTACATTGGTTATGACAGCCGACCACGACGACCGTGTGGTACCGGCTCACTCATTCAAGTTTGCTGCCGAGTTGCAACATTGCAATGATGGCTTCAATCCTACCCTCATTCGCATCGATTCGAAGGCAGGACACGGTGCAGGCCGTCCTCGCCACAAGATTATCGACGAAAAGACCGATATGTTTGCATTCATTATGTACAACCTCGGTATGAATCCCAAGTTCTGATTATAAACGACTTACTACAAATAACGAGGGCTTCACTCAGGGTGAAGCCCTCGTTGTATAATCACGATTGTGCTACTCTTATTGGCGTTTCATTTCAAAACCAATGAGGATACCTTCATACTTATCAATGTAATCGAACATCTTGTTGAGCGTCGAGATACCGGCTTTACCTACAAGCGAACGGAACAATTCGACAAACTCATCAATTTCGAAAAGCATCAACATTGTATCACCGGCTATTTCAATATATACAGGCACTTTAACCAACGAATATGAGCCAAGTTTTACAAATTCGAATGTAAAATAACCCTTTTGGGCGGCGCGAGTAGCATCACCCGACAGAGATATTTTTTTGTATTTCATCTTGAAGTCGCCATTCGATTGGCAAGTAAGGCTGTAGGTCGATGACTTGAAGCCCAACAACTTATAGAAAGATGTGAGCATCTTGGATACTTGCGATGACACAACACTACCACCGGCCGACTGCAAGAGGTCGCTCGATTTAAACTTACAAGCAGGCTCGGCATATACCCATTTACCGGCAAGGTCGGCCACGGTAAGTTCTTGATTATAAGTGATAGCACTGTTAAGGATGTCGCCTAATGTCGAGGTGAGCGCATCGGTTGTTTTGTCGGTAGTATTCGACGATGTATTACCTGCAAGTTTGCTCAACACATCATTAACGGCCGACGAAGCCTGTTTATCGCTCGACTTACTCGATGATGAGCCACCCAACAGATTATCCAATGAGAATTGTGCCGATGCTGTATAGGTAAAACAGCACACCATACACAGGATAATAGAGATTTTTGAAAGAATAGTTTTCATAATTAATAATTATTATGTGTAACAAATTAGTGCAAAGATACGCATAAACGAGCGAGAAAAAATCAAGTTTACTTGAATTTTTTTTCACAGCGAGTGAAAGTATCTTCGAGTACTTTTCTCAAAGATACGCATAAACGAGCGAGAAGGGAGGCTGTGTCAAAATTGAAATATCCCTCCGGTCTGCGACCACCTCCCTTAATCTAAGGGAGGAGAAATCAGCGTAACGCTGATTTAAAGCCGTAGGCTTCTGCTCCTCTAAGTTAGAGGAGCTGTCAGCCCTGCTGACTGAGGAGTATTACCCCAATTTTCACCCTGCCTCTTCACAGCGAGTGAAAGTATCATATAACTATACCCTAAAGACAACACTATCAAAATACACACTAAAGTAGTAAATAAAAAATTTCGTAGTGTGGCGAACTTTTTCGCTTCTCAATGGTTTTATATGTGTAGAAAGAGTCAGAAAGTTATCATCACAGTAGGCAAGTCGGGTTTTGGAGGAGCAGCCGTCTTGCACTGTCAACAATAACAAGATGCTCTTTCTCATAAAAATGATACCCCGGACATCTTGCCCGGGGTATCGCTATTTATTATAGTACCTATTATAATATCACGCTACTGTTTCCTCTTTCTTCTCCTCCTCAATAGCTTTGTCGAGTTCTTCAAAGATTGAGTTACGGCTCTTGTACTCGGGTACAAGTTCCTTCATACAACGCACCATACCCATTGCATCGCCCTCCTTGGCTTGTTGCAACATAGGCTCTATGGCCTCCAATACTTGTGCATACTCATACTTGCGTACTTGTGCTATCATTATCTTCTTGTGGTATGTTGCAATAGTCTTTTCTTTGTCGTTGAGCAACTCCTCATACAGTTTCTCACCGGGGCGCAATCCTGTCTCTTTTATCTCTATATCTACCCCGGGGGTAAGACCTGCCAAGCGTATCATTCGTTTTGCCAAGTCATATATCTTCACAGGCTCGCCCATATCAAATATGAATATCTCGCCACCGTGCCCCATACAACCGGCTTCAAGCACAAGGTTGCAAGCCTCGGGAATGGTCATAAAGTAGCGAATTATGTCGCGATGTGTTACCGTAACAGGGCCTCCTTGCGCAATCTGGTCTTTAAAGAGGGGCACAACCGAGCCATTTGAGCCCAACACATTGCCAAATCGTGTTGTAATAAACGATGTGCGATGCTCCTTCTTGCTACGCTCCATATCGTAGAACAACGATTGTACATATATCTCGGCAATACGCTTCGAACATCCCATTATATTGGTAGGATTCACAGCCTTGTCGGTCGATATCATTACAAACTTCTCTACGTTGTATTCAAGTGCAAGATCGGCTATATTGCGAGTTCCACCCACATTGGTAAGGATAGCCTCTGTAGTGTTATTCTCCATCATTGGAACGTGCTTATAGGCAGCAGCGTGAAACACATAATCGGGGTGATACAACTCAAAGGCTTGGCGCAATCGGTCTTTGTTCTGCACGTCGGCTATAAAGAGATGAATATCTATTTGAGGATAATTCTTCTCAAGTTCAAGTTGCATATTGTGCATAGGTGTCTCGGCTTGGTCGAGCAGGATGATAGAGCCTGAATGGAACATCGCTGCCTGACGCACAATCTCACTACCTATCGAACCGGCGGCACCTGTTACCAACACTACCTTGCCCGTCATCATTTTATTGATGTGTGGGTTATCGGTATGAATAGGCTCACGACCCAACAAGTCGTCGATATTTATGTTGTACACATACGACGAAACATCTCTCTTATCCTTGTCGCCGTCAAACTCTTCAACCTGATTGAGCAACAACAACTCGACACCGGCCTCCAAGAACTTATCGGCCAACCCCTTTTTCATCATTTCCATATGGGTGGCAAGGAATATCAGCGTCTTTGTGTTGTACTTCTCAAATATGTTATTTATTTTATCGGGATGATAGGTTTCGATAGGTAAGCCATTCACATTATCGCCCGTACGACCCTCATTGAGCGACAACAGAGCCACAGGCTCATAAGCACTGTCTATCTCGTTGAGCAATGCGTTGGATAGCACAACCGAGTTGATAGCCGAGCCAAGCACTATAACGCGCTTGCGATTGGACTTCTCGGAGGTCATACGATGGTACAACGCCTTGATAGCCAAGCGTTCAAGCAATATAAATGTAAAGGTAAAAATACCCAACTCTATTATCTCTATCAACGACAGGAATCTGTGTCCCAGCAACTGATATACACCCGACATTACAAGAAGCACCACACACGACAATGTGGTCATCTTGAACAATCGATAGGCATCCTCCAAGCCGGTATATCGTATTATACCCCAATAACTCTTGGTAACACGACTCATCAATGCAAAGACTACAAGAATAATAGCCGTTCTGATAAGATTATAACTATCGAAGGCAAGTGCCGAATAATTATTGGTCTTGACAATGTACAGCGAGAAGATACACGACACAAGTACAAGCACCATATCGATAAGAAGCACTACACGACGAGGTACTATCGATGCAAAGCATCTTTTCAGTATTTTCATTTTCGATAATCCACTTAACATAAAGCCACTTTTCTATTAATAAAAAGAATAAATTCACATTATCACAACAAACCAACATAATAACATATTCGATTGATTATTAGCGAATAATAACAAAATTAATTCTTCAAGGTTATTATGATAACATTTATTGCAAAATAACTAATAATATCTGTAAAAAGATTAAAGAAGAATGATATTTTAAGGAGTTTTAACAATATATTCATTATATCAAATCGTATATTGCATCCATCTCCTTTATAACATTCTCCACTCGGTAGCAATCGATATTTTGTGACGCATACTCGCCCAATCGCTTTCGCAATTGTGGGTCGTTATACAGCAATTCGAGTTGACTTATATACCGTTGTACATCGCCAAGAGGATACAGCAAGCCATTTTTGCCATCCTCAATCAACTCTCTGTGGCCACGCACATCAGAGGCAAGCACCGGCAGTTTGGCATACATCTCCTCTATCAATCCCATACCAAGGCCTTCAACCTCGCTCGATGAAATGCCCACATCGGCAATGGCAAGACAATCGGTAATATCGGTCTTAAAGCCCTCAAATCGCACTTTATCTTGCACCCCCACAGCAGATGCCAACTTTTGACATTTTTCAATAGTCTCACCCTCACCAAGAAAGATATACTTCACATTGGGTATTCGGGCTATTGTCGCCGGCATATTCGACAATAAGAATTGATGATTCTTACCATCGCAGAATCGTGCCAAATAGACACAAATAAAGTCATTCGCATCGTAGCCATATTCACGCCTCAACTCGTCCCTGCGCGACAGGTCCAAACGCTTGAAACGTTCGGCATCATATCCTATACCCGATATCTTAAATTGCTGTTTGATAGAGGGAAAATAACGAGCAGCCTGACTACGATCCTCCTCATTTATAGTTATTATAGCATCGGTCAAAGGCGAAAGAGCCTTCTCGGCCGTATAATAAAGCAACCAATTTTTCAGGGGGGCATCTTTATAGAAATGAAGTCCGTGAGTGGTATATATCACCTTTGTACCCAGCGAGCGACGCGCCTTTCGGGCTGCCAATCGCGCCACCATTGCTCCTATAGGCGTGTGACAATGCACAATATCGTACCGTTCGTTCTCAATATGCTTTGCCAATACTTTCACTGCCTTAAGGTTGTCACAGCGAAACGGCGAACGACATATAGGAATATCTATCTGCTTGTGCGCATAAGGCACTGCCTCACCATCATTAGCCGAAGATACGTGCACAGTCCACCCCTTCTCTACCAAGTGGCGCAAGTGAGGAAGGAGAAAAATCCTCATACAATAATACGACGATGCAACAACAAGTATCTTCTTCATCAGTGAAATTTTTGGCAAAGATAGCGATAAGCGAGAGGAGAACAAAATAAATGTATTTATTTTTTATCCCGAGCATTGCTATCTTCGACGCAGAGAAAATGTAGAGAAAGCGCAAAGAGGCTATGCGATAACCAACAGCCGGAATATCACCTATTTTATCAAG
>JAFXIZ010000020.1 GCA_017532725.1 Bacteroidaceae bacterium | reverse complement strand
ATGTATTCACCACTGTGAGCATAATTAACATCAGTACCCAATGTACGGTAAGGCATATTGCTGTAGGCAGTAGTAGCCAACCATCCGTCGGGAATTCTTGAACTTGCAGTGAAGTGTGAAGCATCGTCGAAATTCTCGCTAAATACGAATGCGGTAGATTCACCACTTGCAGGAGGAGTAACAACCTCTTCACCGGGCTCGAAACCTTCTATAGTCACATCATCGATAGCAACCAGACCTTTGGGTTGGTTAATCGATTCGTTCTTTTCTTTCATTGTAATCGAGAAGCAGTATTCGCCATCAACTTCGGGAGTGAAAGTGTATTTCAACTCGGTCCAGTCGCTGTACACTTGGTCTGTTTTGCCCAACTCAATTGTTTGCGCCTCGGGAGTTTGCGCATTACCGGCTTTCACTATAATATAAGAATAGAACATCGTTGGTAAATTACCACCGGGTGCGTTAATCCAGAAAGAGATAGTAGTCTCTTTTCCACCGGCAAGTTTTTTCATCGGTGTGTAGATAACTTCATCGCGAGTAGTGCTTTGGTTATCCAACGAAAGCATAACGTAATCGCCACTGTGAGCAAGAATACCTGCATCGGTAGCGTAGTAACGAACAGGCTTGTCATTGTAAGCAGTTGTCGTTAACCAACCGTCGGGTACCTTCGCATCGGTATTGAAGTGTGAGGCATCATCGAAGCTCTCTGTAATAGAGAAAGCAACCGGATCGGATGCCATAGCCATTCCTGTAAAGCACAGAATGCCAAGGAATAAGGCCAAAAGTTTTTTAGTAAAAGTTTTCATAACATTACTGTTTAAAAATTGTTTTTGAAAATATATTTATTCTTGTTTTTTTTGTTCTTTTTGTGCCTATTTTCTGTATAAAAAAGCGTCTGGTTTTATGCAAATTTAGAAAAATGTGGAGTGAACACAAAAAAATGTAAGCGGTTGAGAATTTTTTTTGATAATTGTAAACTTTTGATGTGCCCGATAGCGAAAAAACAGTGGTGTGGCTAACCTTTAGGGCTGTTATAGAAAAGAAAATCGCCCCTACAATAAGATTTGTAGAGGCGACTGTGTATGGTGTTGTAATATGCTGTCCTTTATGCCAATGCAAGCACCAAAATTTGTGCTGTAAGAATGCGTAGGAACATAGTAAGAGGATATACTGTAGAGTAGGCTACCGAGGGCGCATCATTATTGGCAACTTTGTTGCTATAAGCAAGAGCGGGAGGGTCGGTGCAAGCTCCTGACATAAGTCCCATTAAGGTGTAATAGTTGAGTTTATAATAACCACGACCTATTGAGCCTACAACCAACAGAGGTATGAGGGTGATAAGGAAGCCCCACAATACCCACATAAGACCACCTTCCATAATGGTCTTTACAAACTCACCACCGGCACTGATACCTACGCTGGCGAGGAAGAGGCAGATACCCACTTCGCGCAACATAAGGTTGGCACTTGTCGATGTATATGTGGTAAGGTGGAACTTGTGTCCGAAACGACCTATAAGAATGGCTACAATAAGAGGGCCACCTGCCAAACCTAATTTCATAGGTACGGGCATACCGGGTATGGTAAAGGGCATACAGCCAAAGAAGATACCCACCATAATACCTATAAATATAGTGAATAGGTTGGGGTGGTTGAGATGCTTCATTGAGTTGCCCAACTTCTCGGCAAGACGGTCGATATCCTCTTCCTTACCCACAACGGTAATGCGGTCGCCCATCTGCAATGCAAGATTGGGACTTGCAAGTAGATCGACACCGGCACGTGTTACACGCGTTACATTGAGGCGATAACCCATACGCAAGCGCATAGAGCCTATCTTACGACCATTGAACTCCTCCTTTGATACCAAGATGCGACGTGATACGACGGGTGCTTGTATTGCCTCCCAGTCCATCTCTATTTTAGGGCCTATAAAGGCTGTAAGTGCCTCTTCATCGGGCTCTGAAAGGACAGTGAGCAATAGGTCTTTATCTTCCAATATGGTCTTGGAGTTGGGAATGATTATCTCTTCGTGGCGTTTGATACGCGACACAACGAAGTTTCTATTTATCATCGATGACAATTCGCTGAGTGAACGACCTACAATGAGTTTGTTCTCGATGCGATAGGTTATAATGTGAGGCACCAATTGGCTGTCGTTGTTTTCGCGTTCCAATTGCTCGGTTTCTTCGCTGAATTTTACCTTGAAAATGGCGCGTATTATAATCATAGCAAGTATGATACCTACCACTCCCAAGGGGTATGCTACGGCATAACCCAATGCCAATTGTGGTACCTCGGTGATGATGCCGTCGTTGTAGAGTTGTGTGAGGGCTTGTTCGGCAGCACCAAGACCGGGCGTGTTGGTGACAGCACCCGAAAGGATACCCACAATCATCAGGCCGATGCTATCGTCAAGGAAATAAATGACAAGAGCAACAATGATGTTGAGCGCGATAATGGCCATTGCAAGGATGTTGAGTTTTACTCCCTCATTCTTGAATGAGGCAAAGAAACCGGGACCTACTTGCAAACCGATAGAGAATACAAAGAGTATAAGTCCAAACTCTTTTACAAAGTGCAGGATGTCGTGGTTGACTGTAAGTCCAAAGTGTCCTACAAGAATACCTACGAAAAGCACAAATGTCACGCCAAGCGAAACTCCAAAGATTTTCACTTTGCCCAACATTACACCGGCCGCTATCACCAAGGCATATAAGAATGCCGTATGGGCAATAGACGTGCCACTAATTAAATCTGTGAACCATTCCATTTTTTATGTTTTTTGGCGTTGTATTTTTATCGAAAATATAACCTATTGAAATCTGCCGCGAAGTTAGCCAAAATATATATCCTACACAACAGTTAGCCGTTTAATATTTTTTTAGATGTTGTTATTATTCTATTATTCTTATAGGATACGTTACTATACCATTATCTTTGAGATAAGCATTCGAAGACACTTGCACTTGCTGTGAAAAATATTCAAGCAGGCTTGATATTTCTCTCTCGTTTATCCGTATCTTTGCATTCGTATATATAATATGTATGAAACGTCTTGTTATATTTGACCTTGATGGTACATTGCTCAATACGATTGATGACCTTGCTGTGGCTGTGAATTATGCTTTGGCGCAGTGTGGTTATCCACAGCACGAAGTGAGCCGATATCCTATGTTTGTGGGTAATGGTATCGGTAAGTTGTTGGAGCGTGCCTTGCCCGAGCAGGTGCGTAGTGAGGCTGAAGTGATGCGAATGCGCGAAATATTTATGCCTTACTACGATGCGCATAATGCAGTGCATACGCGCCCGTATGAGGGTATTGTGGCGTTGCTTGAAACGTTGCAAAGTAGGGGCGTGATGATGGCTGTGGCATCTAATAAGTATCATAGTGCAACACAACAACTGATAGCGCACTATTTCCCAACCATTCGTTTCGTGGCAGTGTTGGGACAGCGCGAAGGTGTGCCTGTCAAGCCTCATCCGGCTATTGTCAACGACATATTATCTACAGCCGGTGTTACGCCCGATGAGGTGTTGTATGTGGGCGACTCGGGTGTCGATATGCTGACGGCTGCTGCTGCCGGTGTGACATCGGTAGGGGTTACTTGGGGCTTCCGTTCGGAGACCGAATTGGTCGATTCGGGTGCTGTATATACCATAAACCGAGCCGACCAATTGCTAAACCTCATTCGCTAAACATCGTATTCCTCAACAACTCCGTAGCCTTGTTGGTTGTAATAGTCGAGGGTGTGGTAACTCATACCCTCTTTGTAGTATTCGGTCATATGTATGGCCCATCCCTTATCGGTAGTGCCTATGCTGTGTGAGTGGTTGTATAGTGCAATGTTGCGGTCGTGACGAGCCAGCAGTTCGCTCATCCCATTGGTGTGGTATTGGTTGTGGTGTATAACGAGTGCCTCATCCTGTTTGGGACGCTTGTCGGGTTGTTCGCGAGGGTGTCCTATTGCCAGCCCACACACAATGGCTACCCCTTTGGGCAGTTGTAACAGGTCGGATAGTTCGCGAGGAGCGGCTGTGCGTATGTAACCGATGCAGCAGCACCCCAATCCCAACGCTTCGGCCATTACACGGGCGTTGCTCATTGCTATGGTAGCATCTATTACGCCTACCAAGATACCGTCGAGTGTGCGCTGAAAGGGTGGTAATGATAACTCCTTCTGGCGGGTGGCAACTTCTATCTTGTGGTAATCGCTGCAAAACACAAGGAATAGTGCGCAAGTCTTTATCTGTTTCTGCCCTGTCAGGGCGTATATTTGTTCTTTGAGTGGTTGATTATCTATGGCTATGACGCTGTATTGTTGCCCGTTGTAACTCGATGGTGCGTTGTTTATGGCTTGGTATATAAGCGATAATTTCTCGGGCTCGATGGGTTGCATCTCGTAGCGTCGAATCGAGGTGCGTTGCAGTAGGGTGTCGATAATGTTTTTCATACGGCTTTTTCTTTTTGAAACAACCGTATCGACGCTTTTGTTGCGATGCGATGAATATAGTGTCAGATGTGTGTGAGCAATTGCAATCCCTCTTGCATATATGCCATTTGCATATCACGCTCTTTCAGTATATTGCCGTCCCACATAATAATATCTATGTCGAGAGGGATGATGCCTTGCAATTTTGACTCTCGGGTGCGACCGGCTGCCTGTTCCCATTCCTTGAATGTGTCGTGCAGTGTGTGGTAGTCGATGTTGGTAGATATTTGCAGTAGAGCGTTGGCGTATGGTGCTGCTGCAATGCTGCCTTCGGCCGGGGTTTCGTACACCGGTGTGAGTGCTGTCACTTGCGCCAACTCTTTGATGCGTTCTATTGTGTCGGTCAGTGTGGCGTGCTTGTCGGGTGTGTTGGCTCCGAGGCTTATCAAGGCTGTTGTCATAGGTCTATCGTGTCGATTGGAGGGTTATAACCGTAATTTCGGGTGTAGCCCCTATGCGAGCCGGATACATCGTGCAGCCTACACCTATATTAACGTAGAGGTATTGATTGCCTTCCTTATAGAGTCCTCCCCATTCGGGATAATGTGCTATAGCCGGTGAAAATCCACATATTGTGAGTTGCATAGCGTGTGTATGCCCCGACAGTGTGAGGTCGATGTTGCTGTGAGGCAACACCTCGGCACGCCAATGTCGCGAGTTGTGGCTGAGCAGAATCTTGTATGTGTCATCTTGCAGCGAGGGATAGGCTTGTGCGAGATCGCCATATTGTTGGAAAGGAGGCTCGCCCCAATTCTCTACGCCAATAATGGCTATAGAGTCGTTGTCTCGATAAATGTAGGTGGATGCATTATCGAGCAGATGCCACCCCATATCGCTTACCAATGTGCGTAGTTGTGCAAGGTTGGCTTCGTGTGCTGCTTCCGACTCCCATTTCACAAAGTCGCCGTAGTCGTGGTTGCCCATAACGGTAAATACACCATCGGCAGCCTTCAGTTGCGATAGAATGTCGTTATATTGTAGCAACTCGGAGGCTTTGCGATTAACCATATCGCCCGTAAATAGTATTACATCGGGTTGTTGAGCATTGATGCTATCGACCAATCTTTGTACATACCGGCGTGAATACATCGTTTCGAGATGAAGATCTGAAAATTGCACGATACGATAGTTGTCGAATGTCGAGGGGATACGTTGGCTTGTTATGGTTGTTTCCTTAATTTGTATATTGTATCGGTTGAAAGCCCCATAGATGAGTGCAACGGCGCAGATGGCTGCCACAACAAATCCGATGTGTCCTGCCCAAGTACCTCGGGGACGTCGCAGATAGTCGATGCTCGAAATGATAACATAACACAACTTGGGTATATAGAACAGCATAAACCCATACATCACCCACACCAATAAGGCTATACTGTTGTTGAGTCCTCCGAAGTTGGCTATACAGGCCAATGTGCCTAATATAAGCAATAGTGCAAGGTGAAAGATTCTGTAGCCTCTCAATCCTGCAGTGCCATAAAGGGGCTTGATGATACGGCGCGATACATACCAATTGCACAGTACGCCTATTGCTCCTATTATGGCAATGCCTATAAGGTGTAGTAGGGTGTGGTTCATATTGAAAAAAGTTATACCTGTTCTTCGGCTGCCAACTTGTTCTTGAGCGTGTTGCTATACATCAACAACATTGTGTTGCGAATGGTCTGTGCATCCTCATCCGATAGATTGCCCAATTTTGCAATTTGTTTTTGAATATATTTTTCAAATCCCAACTTATCATCTTCGTTATATTGTTGTGCGAAACGGTTGGTGTTATACAGCGTGTCGTATGCAATATAATTGTTTGTAAAGATGTGGTAGTTGAGGTGGATGTGTCGGTCGATAATTTGCGATACCGATTGCAGTACGGTAGCCTTGTCGGCATTGGCATCTATCTCGTTCAATTCATCGTTGATGCAGGGAGTAAAGTGGTAGTGAACAAGTCCTTTGTAGCCCATAATGCCGGTCTGCATACTCACGAGGTCGTCTTTGGGTGACTTCTTGAAGTCGGGATTTTTACTCTTTTGCAGCAACTCGTATGCTTTAAGGCTGTCGCACGGGTCGTATTCGTATGATATAGAAACAGGGGCAATATTGAGCGAACGCACAGTGTCGAGTATGTTAGTCCCCCCGAGGGTAAGCATCTTGATGAGAGCCTCTTGAGTACGGTCGTTCGAGTCTTTCGAGCGACCTTCGCGTTGGGCTATCCATATCGATTGTTTCTTCTCGTTGATGGCATAGTGAATGTAGCCCGACAATTGCTTGGCTGCCTCTAACGCTTGTCGCACGCCCACACCGCGTTTTACGATGAAACTTTTGTTTAAGCGTACGAGATCCGATATCCAATCGAATATAAGCAAGTTACTACCGATGGCGATCTCGCAAGTGTCGTAACCCTTGGCGTTGAGTATCATACAAAGGAAAGAGGCATCGAGAACAATATCTCGGTGATTGGACATATAGAGGAAGTTTCTATCGTGTGGTATATTCTCAATTCCTTCGCTCTCCAGTCCTTTTGTTGTATTGGCTATCAACTTATTTAAGAAACTTACGATGATTTCGGTCTGAAATTCGTGAATCGAATTAAGACTGAGCATTTTCTTGCCGAAGAGTTCATAGTCAACTTCGGGCATAACAGTTTCTATAACAGTCTTGAACTGAGGCTCTTGTAGTAACTTTGCGGCTTTGATGCGATATTCATTATCGTTGTATGAGCGAATGTCTTCAAAATTGGCTATTAGTTCCATAACAGAATAGTATAGTTTTTTCTTTTAGTATTATTCTTCTTCATTGATGTCGCGCGAGGCGATGTATTGACGCCAGCGACCTATCAGATTTTGCATATCGGCTGGTATCTCGGTGTCGAAAAACATATCTTCGCCGGTGCGTGGGTGCTTGAAGCCCAATGTCTTGGCGTGGAGTGCCTGACGGGGGCATATATCGAAACAATTTTGTACAAACTGTCGATATTTGGCAAAGGTTGTTCCACGCAGAATTTGGTCGCCTCCATAACGCTCATCATTGAACAGGGTGTGACCTATATGTTTCATATGTACGCGTATTTGGTGTGTGCGTCCTGTTTCCAATACGCACTCCACAACCGATACATATCCCAACCGTTCTATCGTATTGTAGTGTGTGACAGCACTCTTGCCGTAATCGCCATTGGGGAAAACGGTCATTTGCAGACGATCTTTCAGGCTGCGCCCTATGTGACCCTCGATGCGCCCTGTTTCGTTCTCCATAGCACCCCACACTACAGCAACATACTTGCGTTGGGTGGTTTTGTTGAAAAATTGCAGTCCCAAGTGAGTCTTGGCTTCGGGAGTCTTTGCTATAACCAGCAATCCCGATGTATCCTTGTCGATGCGATGCACAAGACCCAATCGGGGGTCGCTTACATCGTAGTCGGGTGTGTCGCGAAAGTGCCAAGCCAGAGCATTGACCAATGTGCCACTGTAGTTGCCGTGTCCCGGGTGTACCACAAGTCCGGCTTGCTTGTTTACTACCAACACATCATCATCTTCATATACTATGTCGAGGGGAATATCTTGGGCGATAATCTCGCATTCGTATCGAGGTCGGTCCATAACAATCGACACGACATCGAGAGGCTTTACGCGATAGTTCGATTTTACAGGCTTGCCATTGACCAATATGCAGCCGGCCTCGGCGGCTTGTTGTATGCGATTGCGTGAGGCATTCTCCATACGAGTGACCAGAAACTTATCTACGCGTAGCAGAGTTTGTCCCTTATCGGCGACAAAACGAAAGTGTTCATACAGTTCGCGCTCGTTCTCGTCGGTAAGGAGCATATCCTCCTCGCTTGTATATACTTCTTCACTCATAGCCCTGTGATGAATTAAAAGATGAATGAATCGTCAACGATGGTTTCTTCCTCTTGCAGGGTGTCGCTCATCGATACATATTCGTTTGTATTGGATTGACCCTTACCAACTACCAATACGATGTGGGCTGTTGCTTCTACTTGTTCGCCACCCGAAACGGTTTTGTTGTCGTGCTTGACGTTGAGTACAAGGTCTTTGTAGGGCGATGGTTGGTATTGAATTTCGATGTTTCTAAATCCTAAACTTTGCAATTGTGCTTTGGCTTGTCGCACCGATGAGTTGATAATGTGAGGCAACTTAATAGTCCTTGGCGAAAAGGCGTTGATTGTAAGGTATATAACGCGACCCTCTTTGACCTTTGAGTCGGGAGCCGGAATTTGATCCATAACGATGCCCGGTGCTGCCTTCTCGTTGTATATCGAGTCGATAATTTCGTATCGCAAGTTATATCGTTGCAGTATATGTGTAGCCTCATCGACGGTCATATACTTGACCGAAGGCAATTGCGTGGCATCATTATGACGGGTATATGAATTGAGCCATATATTAAGTCCTATAAATAATATAATCGTAACCAATAGCATCAGCAACAAGGTTGTGATGATGCGGTGATTTTTTAGAAAATCCCAAAACTTCTTCATAGTCACTCTTTTGATGTGTTAATTTCTACTTCTACAAAGGTAGTGAAAGTCAAGGAAATAAAAAAGTGAGCAATCTCAAATTTTTATTCCGAGTCGCTTCCTATTTTTTACAAAGGTAGTGATTTTGGGCATATTACCAAGCCAAAAAAATCAATATATTGTTTTTAATGTTTAAGTTAGCCTTGCCGATGCTGTTGTAATGCTTTAAGAATAAGAGTGCTATGTCGCAATGTCGATAAATAAGTTTTATTTGACAATTTATACTTAAAAAAAGTGATTATCGTTGCACCGTTCCGGCTAAAGCGTTACCTTTGCACTTGTATTTTAAAATTATATAGAAATGGTTTTGGACGAAAGATTGAAAAATAACAAATTGTTTTGGGGTATAATTGCGGCAGTAATACTATTGGTTGTCGTAATAATTCTTCTCCTTGTTCAGAGTAGTAAACAGGCCAAGGAGATAGAGCGTCTTGAGGTAGAGAGTGAGCGTATGGAACTCGAGCACGAATATGCCGACCTTGCCGAGCAATATGCTCTCTATGAAGGACAAAAGATGGTGCTTAAAAACGACTCTTTGATAGAGCGTCTTGAGGCTGAACAAATCAAGGTGCAACGCTTGTATGAGGAGTTGAAGTCGGAGAAAGCAACCAGCGCAAAGCGTATTGCCGAGTTGCGTGCCGAACTCGAAACTTTGCGTGGCATTATGCGCGTGTATGTGGCTCAAATCGACTCGCTTAATCGCGAAAATAAGAACTTACGAGCCGAGAATCGTAAAGTGCGTCGCGAGTATGAGAAGGTGTCGGAGCAAGCCGAGGTGTTGCTCAATCAACGTGACTCGCTCAATGAGAAAGTTGTTATTGCATCGAAACTCGATGCTGTAAATGTGAAGGTTGTGCCCTTGCGCAAAAACGGCAAAGTGGCAAAGAAAATCAAACAGATAACACAATTGGAGATATCATTCTCTATAGCCAAGAACGTTACAGCCAGCACCGGCGAGAAGTCGGTATATGCCCGTATTCGCAAGCCCGATGGCGATGTGTTGTATAAGAGCGAGAGCAATGTATTCCCCTTTGAGGATAGTGAGATACTCTATTCTTGCAGTAAGATTATAGAGTTTGCCGGCGAAGAAATCAACGATGTGAAGATGTATTGGAACGTCGATGAATATCTCTTCCCCGGGGAGTATGAAGTGGAAATTTTTGCCGACAACTATCTGATAGGTAAGGGCGTATTTAGTTTGGCAAAATAATAGTCGATACTATTCATAACGTATGAAATAGCGACTCCATAAGGAGTCGCTATTTTTTTTGTTTGTGGCTGTTCCTGCTCACCCGATTAGGAGATTGTTACGGCAATTCATCGAAAATTTTCGGCGAATAACCTGTTCGTTTGATACTTATTCAATATGAAGAATTCGAAATTTTTTTAATTTTAAATGTTTCAATATGTTGAAATTAGTTGCTATATTTGTAGTCTTGTATTAACGAAAAGTAGCAACTATGAGCAGGAATAGAGTCGTATCATTCGTTTTAACCCTTGCAGGGGTGTGTGGCAGTGTGTTTGCTGCTATTCCCGATGGTTATTATGATGAT
>JAFXIZ010000019.1 GCA_017532725.1 Bacteroidaceae bacterium | reverse complement strand
CAAGGCAAAAATTATCCACACCGATGTTCCCAACAAGACTCCATCGCGACGTCCCATTACATCGCGACAGTTGCGCAAGCGATAGGCCATTGTACCACCTACAAGAAGTGTAATGATAGATGACACAAGAAATGCCCAACGATCAGGCTCATTGTAAACGAAAGCCACAATTGTGGGTATGAACATAAATAAAGCCTCGAAACAGAGTAATATTCCGAGAACGCGCAACAATATGCCTATGTGTATCTTGTTCATATATCTACTTCAATTATCCAAACCAACGATCCAACTTGTAGAGTGCAGTATCAAGGCAGAATACAAGAACGTGGTCATCGGGCTCGATTATTGTATTACCGGTTACAATAGTTCCTACACCGTTGTGTATAACTCCACCTAACGTTATATCGCCCGGCAGGTTGAGTTCTTTGACAGGGCGACGGGTAATTTTAGAACCGGGTTTGGCAATCATCTCAACAACCTCGGCATCGGCAAGGGCAAGGCACTTGGCATTGGTATCATCGGCATCCAATAGCAATTGGAAGATATGGCTTGCAGCAAGTAGTTTCTTATTGATAACCGTACCGATGTTCATATTCTCGGCAGCCGAGATGTATTGTATATCCTCAACCTCGGCAACGGTGCGAGGGACACCCATTTGCTTGGCTGTAAGACAGGCCAATATGTTTGTTTCGGAACTGTCGCTCAAGGCTATAAACATATCCGTATCGGCTATACCTTCCTCACTGAGCAACTCCTCATCACGCGCATCGCCTTGTATAATGGTGGTATTGCGCATACGCTCAACGAGTTTATAACCTTTCTCGCGATCGATTTCGATGAGTTTTATCTTCACATCGTCACTCATAACCTCGGCTATGTGTATAGCAATACGACTACCACCGAGTATCATAATATTCTTGACATCGACCTGCTTTTTACCACATATTTCGCGTATTCCTTCAACGTACTCGGGGGTAGTGGTAAAATAGACTATATCACCCAATAGTACCTCATCGTTACCACGAGGTATAATGGTATGATTTTGTCGTTTTATCGCAGCAATGTGAAATATGTTGCTGTTACTTGTCAACTCATACAGTTTGCGATTGAGGATACTTGCATTATCACGCAACTTTACACCTATAAGCACCAATGCGCCATTGTGTAACTCAAACCAACTGCGAGCCCAAGTGTGACGCATTGCATTGATAACCTCTTCGCCGGCAAGCATTTCGGGGTAAATCAAGTCATCAACACCAAGCGTTTTGAAGTGCTTGCGACACTCGGGCTTCAAATAATCGTAGTTATCGACTCGAGCCACGGTTTTATCAGCACCCATCGACGAAGCAATAGTACAAGCGACTATGTTGCGTGTTTCGTAAGGAGTTACAGCAACAAACAGGTCGGCTTCGCCTGCTCCGGCTCGTTTCAAAGTTTCAAACGAAGTAGGGCTGCCAACTATAGCAATAAGATTGTAGTTGTTCTCAATCTCCGACAACACCTCCTCGTTGCTATCAATCAACACCACGTCGAGTTCCTCGCGCGATAGCATCTTGGCCAAGTGAATGCCTACTTCTCCTGCTCCTGCAATAACGATTCTCATATCACAATCCTTTCTTTACCAATTAGAGGTCAACAATTCGGCAATGCTATCAGTGTCAAAGCCACACAATCGATGCAACTCCTTGACAGTACCTTGTGCTACAAACTTATCGGGTATTCCCAAACGTTTTATACGGGGTGAATAACCGTTTTCAAGCATCCATTCCATTACAGCACTGCCCAAGCCTCCTACTACAGTACCGTTTTCTACCGTAATAATTCGCTTATAATTTGCAGCAACTTCTTTCAATATATCTTCATCAATAGGTTTGAGGAATATCATATCGTAATGCGCCACATCGATACCTTGCTCGGCAACTTTTTCGATGGCGTGAGCAACATTAGTACCTATATTACCAATACTGAGTATGGCTATATCTTTCTCCTTGGCTTCACGCAAGCAACGACCTTTACCTATGGGTAATAATTGCATAGGGCATTCCCAATCGACTATTTCGCCACCACCACGAGGATAGCGTATAGCAAGAGGTCCGTGTTCAATGGCTTGTGCCGTATATAACAAATGGCGCAAAGTATGCTCATCCATAGGAGCAGCGACAGTCATACCGGGTATAGAGCGCATAAAACTCAAGTCGAAACATCCGTGATGTGTAACACCATCTTCGCCTACAATACCGGCACGGTCGATACAGAAGGTAACAGGCAAGCCTTGAATAGCAACGTCGTGTATGATTTCATCGTAAGCACGTTGCAAGAAACTCGAATATACGCAACAATAGGGGAGCAATCCCTCTTTGGCAAGGCCGGCCGAGAATGTTACGGCGTGTTCTTCCGAGATGCCCACATCGAACGAGCGATTGGGGAAACGCTCCATCATAAAGTTCATCGAACTGCCCGATGGCATTGCCGGCGTAATGGAAACAATGCGCTCATTTTTCTCGGCCAACTCTACAAGCGTATGCCCAAATACATCTTGGAATTTACAAGGCTGGTTAGGGGCAGTATTCTTGATGATTTCGCCGGTTTCTTTATTGAATTTACCGGGAGCGTGCCACCTTGTGGGGTCTTGCTCGGCAGGCGCAAATCCTTTACCCTTCTTGGTACACAAGTGCAGGATTTTAGGTCCTTTCATCTCCTTAATTGTACGCAACATACGCACAATGCTTATCACATCGTGTCCATCGGCAGGGCCAAAGTAACGGATATTCAAGCCCTCAAATATATTTTGTTGCTTCGAAAGCAATGACTTCAAACTATTGTTGAATCTCAATATCGAGCCTCTACCATCCTCGCCAATAAGATTGAGTTTCTTGAAACATTGATATATCTTATTGCGCACATTGTTGTATCGTTGCGAGGTTGTTATATCTACCAGATAACTGTTAAGTCCACCGACATTATGGTCAATGGCCATATCATTGTCATTGAGTATTATCAGCAAATCATTGGGGTTGGTCGATGCATTGTTAAGTCCTTCAAACGCCAACCCACCGGCAATAGAGGCATCACCAATAACGGCTACGACCTTTCTACCGGGAGCATCGGCCTGCAATTCGGTTGCTATGGCCATACCTAACGCTGCCGATATAGAGTTAGAGGCGTGACCACCAATAAAGGCATCATATTCACTCTCGGCAGGGTTGGGGAAACCACTCAATCCATTCAGTTTACGATTGGTATTGAAACGGTCACGACGACCGGTCAGTATCTTATGTCCATAGGCTTGATGACCCACATCCCACACAATACGGTCGTAGGGTGTATTGAATACATAGTGCAAGGCCACTGTTATCTCTACAGCACCCATACTCGAGCCGAAGTGTCCGGGATTTTCGGAACAAGCATCTATGATAAATTCGCGCAACTCTTGGCACACAGCCGGCAATTGCTCTACAGGCAGGCTACGCAAGTCGGCCGGCAGATTGATTGTTGATAAAATATTATCCGTTTTATTCATAATATCCTATATATCAGCGCGTAAATTATTTTTCTTCTTTTTCTCTTTTCTTGCTCTTATAAATAGGAGCAAACACAATAATACCCGATGCAACTATAGCAAATACCGTCATAAAGTTTATGCCACTTCCTGCTATAACAAAATAACAAAGTACTACCCACAAGAGGGCAAAACACACGATGTTGAATGTCGAAAATTTTCTCCTTGCCATATCTTTATTGCATTTCGGTTTAACGAGGTACATTACCTCATATTACAACTTACAAATATAGTGAAAATATCTTACACGACAACAAGCCTCATTGATATATTTGGTGTTATTTTCACTATTTTTATCGCAAAAACAATTTATACACCTACTTACTCCAACACAACAACTCAATTCGCACAATTAACACAACCACGAACAACAAAAAATCAAGAGTTTAATTATACCAAACAGCATACAAAAAGGGTGGTGATTTAATGCAACCACCACCCATTGATATGAATACAAAGAGGCTTTTACTTACTCAACGAAGCAATACGCTCTTCAAGTGATTTTATCTTGCTTTCGGCATCGGCCTTTTTCTTACGCTCAAGTTCTACCACTTGCGCAGGAGCATTGTTTACGAAACGCTCGTTGCTCAACTTGCCCATAACAGTACGCAAGAATCCTTGCATATATTTAAGGTCTTCATTAAGTTTGGCAAGTTCGGCTTCTACATCGATATTATTACCAAGAGGCACTGCATATTCGGTAGTACCCACAAGGAATGTCATCGAATTGGCATCTTTTTCGGTTACAACAGCGATATCCGACAGATTGGTAAGTTTGGCTATAACACAGTCATTAGCAGCATCGTGTGCTCCTACAATTTGCAACGCAAGTGCATCGCGATTGGGAATATTCTTCTGCAATCTCACTGTACGCACACCGGCTATGATTTGCTTTGTCACCTCAAAGGCAGCAATCAACGATTCATCGACAGGCTTCGCCTCGGGAATAAGAGCAGTCATAATACTTTCACCCTCGCCACGCTCGGCAATGTGTTGCCACAACTCCTCGGTAATGAACGGCATAAAGGGGTGCAGCAATCGCAACAAAGCATCGAAATAGTCGAGTGTTGCGCGATAGGTTGCAGCATCAATGGGTTGTTGATATCCGGGCTTAACCACCTCAAGATACCACGAAGAGAACTCATCCCAGAAGAGTTTGTACACAGCCATAAGAGCCTCTGAAAGACGGAATTTCGAGAAGAGGTCTTTTACCTCGGCAAGTGTCTTTGAGAGTTGAGCATCAAACCATTTTACGGCAGTAGCAGCAGTATCGGGCTGAGCAATATTTTCATCAACACTCCAGCCCTTCACAAGACGGAATGCATTCCATATTTTATTACAGAAGTTACGACCTTGCTCGCACAATGCATCATCGTAAAGGATGTCATTACCGGCAGGAGCGGCAAGCATCAATCCCATACGCACACCATCGGCACCAAATTGATCAATCAAGCCAAGCGCATCGGGCGAGTTACCAAGCGATTTAGACATCTTGCGACCTATCTTATCGCGAACAATACCGGTAAAATAGACGTTACGGAACGGTGGCAACTTGCAATATTCATAACCGGCCATAATCATACGCGCTACCCAGAAGAAGATTATATCGGGACCTGTCACAAGGTCGGCTGTGGGATAGTAGTATTTAAACTCGTCATTACCGGGGTTGTTTATACCATCGAACAACGAAACGGGCCACAACCACGATGAGAACCAAGTATCAAGGCAGTCTTCATCTTGACGCAAGTCCGACATTTGCATATTGGCATTACCCGTCTTTTGGCGAGCCAACTCAAGAGCCTCTTCGGCCGATGCGGCTACAACATAGCCACCCTCGGGCAAGAAATATGCAGGAATGCGATGACCCCACCACAATTGACGCGAAATACACCAATCCTTGATGTTCTCCATCCAATGTCGATATGTATTTTTAAACTTCGCAGGATGGAATTTGATATCATCGTTCATCACAGCATCCAATGCAGGGCGAGCCAAATCGCTCATCTTCAAGAACCATTGCATCGACAACTTGGGTTCTATCACAACATTGGTACGCTCACTGTAGCCAACTTTATTATCATAGTCTTCAACCTTCTCCAACAAAGAGGCTGCATCCAAGTCTTTAACAATTTGTGTACGAACATCGAAACGATCCATACCGATGTACATACCACCGGCTTCGCTTATTGTTCCGTTATCATTGAATATATCTATCGAGGGCAGGTTATACTTTTCGCCCAACATATAGTCGTTAACATCGTGAGCAGGAGTAACCTTCAAGCAACCTGTACCAAACTCCATCTCGACATACTCATCCATAATAATAGGAACAGCGCGACCCACCAAAGGAACAATAACACGCTTGCCCTTGAGCCACGAGTAACGCTCATCATTGGGGTTTACACACACGGCTGTATCACCCAAGATGGTTTCGGGACGAGTTGTTGCCACGACAATGTAACGATCTTCGTTCTCTACGTAGTAACGAAGGTGATACAACTTGCTATGTTCATCTTTGTATATAACCTCTTCATCCGACAATGCAGTAAGGGCTTTGGGGTCCCAATTGACCATACGCACACCACGATATATAAGACCTTTATTATAAAGATCTACAAATACGCGCAACACACTCTCGCTACGTTTCTCATCCATAGTAAAGGCCGTACGCGACCAATCGCACGATGCGCCGAGGCGTTGCAATTGCTTAAGTATAATACCTCCGTGCTCTTCTTTCCATTCCCAAGCGTGCTTGAGGAACTCTTCACGAGTAAGGTCGTTCTTCTTAATGCCTTGAGTAGCCAATTTGGCAACAACCTTTGCCTCTGTTGCAATAGAGGCGTGGTCGGTACCGGGTACCCAACAAGCATTCTTACCCTCCATACGGGCGCGACGCACAAGTATATCCTGTATGGTATTATTGAGCATATGACCCATATGCAATATACCGGTCACATTGGGTGGGGGAATGACTACTGTATATGGATCACGAGTGTCGGGTTTTGACTCAAACAACTTATGCTCCAACCAATAATTATACCATTTCGATTCCACCTCGCCGGGGGTGTACTTTGTAGCCAATTCTTTATCCATACTCTATTATTTGTCTTTTGTTATGATATTCTTGAAAGTTTATAATTCTGCAAAATACAAAATCGTGCAAATTTACAAAATTTATCTTGTATTCATAGAATTATGTGACACAAAAATGGGGCAATATTTTACAATACAGCCCCATAAATCAATTTCATAATGATTATTGTGATTATATCGATGTCGAAACTACTTCTACAATTGTTTCTTCGGTCGATTTACCCGAGTCATTATCTTCTTCGTGCGACAAGATGCTATCTACAACATATACGCTGTGACCACGCCAAGGCAATGTGCCGTGATATTCTTTATATTGCAGTTCTACTTTCTCGCCACTCATACGCATAAGTCTTTGCGCCAACTCCTCATCCTCTATCGAGAATGTAAAGTGATTCGACTCTATTTGTCCTTGACCCGACGAAACAACACCTTCCATAATAAGTTTGCCTTCGTAAGTCTTGAATATATCGCCTTTCAATACGACGTAGTTGAGCGTACCACTCTTTACACCTTCGCCAAAAACCGAATAGTATTTCCAATACAAATATCCACCGGTTGCGAGGATTATAAGGAGTAGCAGACCACAACCGGCATTTCTAAACCATTTCATAATCGGATTGCCTTTCTTAACCGCAGTTTGGGGTTGCTCTGTAGTCTCTTTTTGTTTGTTAATATCGTTATTCATAATTATTATAGGTTATTTTTCAACAGGAATATTTTCGAGTGTTGCACAAAGTATCCTCCAGAAGTTCTCAACCGAAGGAATGTTTACCTTCTCCTCGGGCGAGTGGGGGTGCTTGATAGTAGGGCCAAACGATATCATATCAAGACCGGGATATGCCGATCCGATAATACCACATTCGAGTCCGGCGTGCATCATTTTCACCTCTGCCTCGCGACCCAACACTTGAGGATACAAGGGGCGCATAGTATTGAGGATAGCCGACTGCAAGTTGGGCTCCCAACCGGGATATGCGCCGTCGAAAATAACTTTGGCACCTGCCAATGAGAAGGTGCTTTCAAGTTCCGATGCAAGAGTATATTTTTGTGTTTCACTTGAACTGCGAGCCAATATTTTCACTTCGGCAACGCCATCATTTGCTGTAACAATAGAGAGGTTTGACGATGTTTCAACAACCTCGGGAGCATCAGGTATCATACGATACACACCATTATGGCAAGCCACTATAGCATTTATCAAGTCATCTTGAGCAGGCTCGGGCATCAACTTTTGAGGCATTTCGGTTTCGGCAGCACCAAATACGATACCTTTCTCTATGAATCCGTACTCGTGTTGGATAGTGCGTTTGAAATCTTCGACAAAAGCAAGGAATTTCTTGGCGCGTACTTGAGGTATCACAACAACAGCCTCAGCCTCACGAGGTATAGCATTGCGCAATGTACCGCCTGTATAAGACGCAAGACGTGCGCTATGACAACCTACAGCAATCTTCAAGAAACGGAACATCGCTTTATTGGCATTGAGGCGACCGAGGTTGATGTCAATACCCGAGTGACCACCCAACAAGCCTCCCAATGTAACCTTAAAGGCAACACAATCGGCAAGTTGTGCTGTCTCTTTTTCTTGGTAACGGAAGGTTGCTTCTATATCAAGACCTCCGGCACAACTCATATACAACTCGCCATCGGTCTCCGAGTCGGTATTAAGCAATATTTTACCTTTCAATATGCCGTGTTCTATATCTTTGGCACCATACATACCGGTCTCTTCATCGCGAGTAAACAGGGCCTCGATAGGGCCGTGTACAATATCTTTCGACTCCAACACTGCCAATATAGCAGCCATACCTATACCATTATCGGCACCCAATGTTGTATCGGTAGCCAATACCCAGTCGCCATCGACGCGAGGCAAGATGGGGTCGGTTTCAAAATTATGATTGGTAGCCTTGTTTGCTTGAGGCACCATATCGTAGTGAGCCTGCAAGATAACGGTGGTACGGTTTTCCATTCCGGGAGTTGCCGGTTTACGAATTATGACATTATCGGCTTTATCACGATAAGTTTCAAGTCCGAGAGCCTTTCCTGCCTCCATCAGATAATCGGCAATCATTGCAGTATGTCCCGAGGGGTGGGGGATGCTACAAATTTGAGCAAAATATTTCCAAATTGCTTGAGGATTGAGGTTGGTGAGTTCTTGTGCCATAATCATAGTTCTTTGATGGTTAATATATACTTTATTAATTAAGTTTCTTATTTTGTCGGCGTTCGAGCAGTATCGACACTGTTGTATATACACCCAACAACATCGTTACAATCATCTGCGAGCCGTGCGCTATAAGGGCAAAGGCTCCGGCTTGTTCGTGCGAGTATCCGTAGAACATCATTCCGAATATTACGGCTGCGTGCCAAGGGCCTATACCTCCTTGCACCGGAACAGCCATACCAATGCTGCCCAATACAAACAATACCAAGGCTTGCATCACTGTAATATGACTCATCCAGTCGAACGCAAAGGTACAAATATATAATTGTAAAAAGTAGCAACCCCATATTGCGATAGTATAAAAAAGAAATAACAATTTACCCTCTTTCATCGACAATACCGAGTTGAATCCTTCCCACATTTTGCGCAGTGCCTCTTTAAGCCTGTTGAGCAATTTATTATTACTGTTATGTGCGAAGAGCCATACCAATACACCCACAACAACGAGCAAAGCCACATAGAGCCAAGGCGATGTCAACAAGCCATACACATTCTGTTGGGTTTGAGGATTTTGCGCCATAAATTCATTAACGACACCCACTTGTGTAAAAAATACCACCAAAACAATAGACATTGCCGTAACGGTATCGGCAAAACGGTCGCTCAACATCGAGCCGAATACGCGCGTAAATGAGGCCTGTTCGTGGTTTGCCAAGTAGGTACAACGCCACAACTCGCCAAATCGAGGCAGTACAAGATTAAACGCATACGTTCCGAATATTGCATTGCATACCGTTCCGAATGATGCATTGATATTGAGTTGTCGCAATTGCAATCGCCAGCGCAACGAGCGTGCTATATGACTTACAACACCTATCAGCATCGATACAACTACCCAAAACACGTTCATATCACTCTTGAGGATAGACATTATCTCATCAAAATCGAATTGTCTATACAACAGCCAGAATATGCCCACACCCAACATTAAGGGCAAAACATACTTAATAATATGTGATAGTGTTTTTTTCAAAATTGTATATTCCAAATATTGTTGTAAATTTGCACATCGCAAAGATAATAGTTTTCTTGTAAAGAAAAATATTTTTTGCTGTTTTGATTTAAAGATATACATCCTTACCATAAACAATATACCTAAATGACAGCATACAATCCGGCACATAAGGTAAAGCCTAAGAAGGCTCTCGGACAACATTTTCTTAAAGATGTTACCATAGCCGAGCGTATTGCCGACACACTCGACGATTATAAGGATATGCCGGTAATGGAGATTGGCCCGGGTATGGGTATGCTCACACGACCTCTATTAGACAAGGGTCACAACCTTACCGTTGTTGAACTTGATGTCGAGTCGGTGGCATATCTCTCGGTACATTTCCCCGAGTTACAAGGACGCATTCTCGGCGAGGACTTCCTTAAATGCGACTTGTCAAAGATTTTCCCTGACAAATTCTGCGTGATAGGCAACTATCCCTACAACATATCAAGCCAAATATTCTTCAAGGTACTCGATTATAAAGATTCGATACCCTGTTGCAGTGGTATGATACAAAAGGAGGTTGCCGAGCGTTTGGCTTCGCCTCCGGGCAGCAAGGCGTATGGCATCTTGAGTGTATTACTACAAGCGTGGTACGATGTAGAATACTTATTTACGGTATCGGAACACGTTTTCGACCCACCACCCAAGGTAAAGTCGGCTGTAATACGAATGACTCGCAACAACGTAACATCATTAGGTTGTGATGAAAAATTGTTTAAGCGAGTGGTAAAGACAGCCTTCAACCAACGTCGCAAGACCCTGCGCAACTCACTACGGCCACTTGTTGGCGATGCCATATCGCAACTTACCGATGAGATATACAACCGTCGCCCCGAGCAGTTGTCAGTTGCCGAGTTTATCTCACTCACACAACAGATAGACAACCTACTACAAGAGAAACAGCAATAGTAACAATACTGCTCGCAAGAGCATAAAAAAGCAATAAGATGGAGCAATTTTCACAAGAATTTTACAATGAATTTCGCTCGATAATCGACAGCAAGGACAAAGAGAAAGCCATTGAACTGCTCAACGACCTTCACCCTGCCGATATTGCCGAATTATATCAAGAACTTGACCTCGATGAGGCCGAGTTTGTATATCTGTTATTGGATGCCGACAAGGCTGCCGATGTCCTATTGGAACTCGATGAGGATGAGCGTCGCAAGATGTTGGAACACCTGCCGGTTGATGTCATTGCCAAGCAATTCATCGACCATATGGAGACCGACGATGCCGTAGATGTGATGCGTGACCTCGATGAAGATGTGCAAGAAGAGATTCTCTCGCACATCGACGACGTAGAGCAGGCGGGCGATATTGTTGACCTCTTGAAGTACGATGAAGACACCGCCGGTGGTATAATGGGTACCGAGATGGTGATCGTAAACGAAAATTGGAGTATGGCCGAGTGCGTAAGAGAGATGCGCTTGCAAGCCGAAACAATGGATGAAATATACTATGTATATGTTGTTGATGATGATGAGCGACTGAAAGGTATCTTCCCGTTGAAGAAGATGATTACCAACCCCTGCGTGTCGAAAATCAAGCAGGTTATGGAGCAAGACCCTGTAGCCGTCAAGACCGACACTTCTATTGAGGAGGTTGCTCAAATAATCGAGAAATACGACATCGTGGCTGTGCCCGTTGTCGATAGCATAGGTCGCTTGGTGGGACGCATTACCGTCGATGACGTAATGGATGAGGTGCGTGAGCAATCGGAACGCGACTACCAATTGGCTTCGGGTATCTCGCAAGATATCGAAACAACCGACACCGTTTTTGATCAAACCAAGGCTCGCTTGCCGTGGTTGCTCATAGGTATCGGTGGTGGTATAGCAAGTGCTACCATATTGGGAGGCTTCGAAGGCAGTTTGGGCGCACATCCCGAGTTGGCACTCTTTATACCCCTTATCGGTGGTACAGGAGGTAACGTGGGCATACAGTCGTCGGCTATCGTGGTACAAGGCTTGGCCAACGGAACACTCGACATCAAGAATGCTTGGCATCAAGTGCTGAAAGAGAGTGGAGTAGCCACTATCAACGCTACCATCATATCGCTCATCGTATTGTTCTACAACTTCTTCTTCCTCGACAACAACGCCATCACAGCAGCCGTATCGCTATCACTGCTTGCCGTGGTATTGTTCGCCTCGATATTCGGAACAATCGTACCCCTTACTCTTGAAAAACTCAAAATCGACCCTGCACTTGCCACAGGTCCATTTATTACCATTACGAGCGACATTATAGGCGTACTCATATATATGGGTGTGTGCGAAATGTTGATACAATAAATAAGTACATAGGATGAAAAGAACTGTAATAGACGCAAACGACGTAAAGCAATTGATACCGTCGCTCAAAAGCGATAAACTAATCAATGCCGTCCTCCATTTTTTGAAGGTTGATAAGTGCAACGAACTACACAGTGCTTGCTGCGATATGCGTGGTGCCGACTTTACCGACGGAATACTGAACGGAGTAGGCGCAAAACTCGAAATTATCAACGAAGATAGGTTAAAAAACTTACCCGAAGGTGCATTCGTAGTGCTATCAAACCACCCATACGGCGCAATAGACGGCATATCAATCATCTCAATATTCGCGCGTTACAGACCCGAATTTAAAGTAATGGTGAATAAGATACTCACCTATATTGGTGCAATGAAAGATAACTTCATTGCAGTAGAGCCTCACTCATCGAGCGAGCAGGCCAAAGCGACATCAATGAACGGTATCAGGACGGCAATGCGCCACGTTCGCGACGGTCATCCCATCGGATTTTTCCCTGCCGGTGCAGTATCCAATCTGAAGCCCGATTTCTCGACCTGCGACCGCGATTGGCAGCCCAACATTATACGTTTGGTCAAGCAGTTCAAGAAGCCCGTTATACCCGTATATTACTACGGCCGAAACAGCCTTACATTCTACGTCTTGCGTAGCATTACATATATACTCAGTTCGTTGCGACTGCCTACCGAGGTATTCAACAAAAAAGGCAAAACGCTGCGCGTAGTTATTGGTGAAACCATTATGCCCGAAGAATACGCCCACATCGACGACGTAGAAGAATTGGCAAAATTCTTCAAAGCCAAGACCTACGCCTTGAAAGGTAGTTGAACGAGGAGAGTAGAAAGCGTAGGAATACAACCATAAGCGAACAATATTAAAAAAATAGATTTCAAGATGTAGATAAGCCTCAACGCACTCAGTGGGTACACCGAGAGTATTGAGGCTTATACAATTACTACTTGGAAGAATGAATTTACAAATACACTTGACTCCACCACTAACACACACCATATTACCAACGACATTAAAGCAGGCAAAGTCGTATATTACGACCTTACCGGTCGTCGCATAGCACAACCCAAACAAGGCAGAGGTATTTACATTGTATAACAAGACAACAAAGTAAAGAAAGTGATAATGTAGCTATCGGCACTCGACACGTGCTTCGCATAGTACTTCCTTTACCTCATAAAAACAAATCGCCCCGACGCTTATGCATCGGGGCGATTTCTATATAAACTATTTGATTTTCAGGCAATCTATCAAAGCATACCGAATGAGCGTTTTACAAACTTGCTCAACTCTTCGCCACGAAGCATATTGTTAGACAACAAAGCGAGGTCGATAAGTTGTTTAACGAGGTCATTGCCTTGTGCAAACTCGCTATAAACGGCATCTTGTTGCTTGCGTAAGTCGGCAACAGTATTCTCGGCATTGCGCAGTGCCTCTTTGTCGGCAACGGGTATTTCATCATCCTTTTTGTCTTTGCGAGCATCGTTGAGTCGCGCTATCTCGGCATTAACTTCGTTGAGTTGAGAGGCGAGGGGAGCGATGCGTTCTTGACAAGCAGCATCGGTTTCAGCCATTACGCGCTTGCTCAAGGCGTGATCGGTATTGACTATGAGGTTGAACGAGTCGGGCAATTCGCCATAGAAACTCATACCGGGTTGTATGGCAGCCATATCCTTCATACGACGCATATATTCGCTCTGCGTAATCATAACAGGTGCAGCATTCTCGCCCATAGCCTCAAACATAATCATAAAATCGCACTTATCTATAGCAGGTATTTGCGACTTGAATACGGTGGTCATAGCCTCGCGCTCTTGGGCTGTGAGTTTTACCTCCTTGGCATTATCCTTGCGAATAAGGTTGTCGAGAATATCGCTATCGACACGCACAAAACGACTCTTTTCGAGTTTTTGCTCCAACATACCTATATAGGGCGCATCGAGTTGTCCGTCCATCAACAGCACATCATATCCACGCGCTGTTGCTGCCTCTATATAACTGTATTGTGCCACTTTGTCGGTAGCATAGAGGTAGATAATGTTGCCATCTTTGTCGGTCTGCTCGGCGGCAATAATGTTTTTATACTCCTCGAAAGTAAAGTATTTATCTTCGGTATTACGGAGTAGGGCAAACTTCATAGCACGCTCGTTGAACTTCTCATCGCTCAACATACCGTATTCGATAAAGAGTTTCACATCGTTCCACTTCTCCTCAAACTGCTTGCGATCGCTGTTGAAAATCTCTTGCAAACGGTCGGCCACCTTCTTGGTAATGTAGGTCGATATTTTCTTTACATTCGAGTCGCTCTGCAAGTATGAGCGCGACACGTTAAGAGGAATATCGGGCGAGTCGATAACACCTTGCAACAGCATCAGGAAGTCGGGTACAATACCCTCTACCGAATCGGTAACATACACCTGATTGCAATAGAGTTGTATCTTGAAACGGTTGAGATCCAAGTTACTCTTAATCTTGGGGAAGTAGAGAATACCGGTAAGTTTAAAGGGATAATCGACATTGAGGTGTATCCAGAACAAAGGATCGTCGGCACCGGGATACATATCGTGATAGAACGACTTGTAGTCCTCATCGGTAAGGTCGGTAGGCTTGCGTGTCCAAGCAGGTGTCAAGTCGTTGATAACTTTATCCTTATCGGTATCGACATACTTACCATCTTTCCACTCTTGCTCCTTACCGAAGATAACAGGAACGGGCAAGAAACGGCAATACTTGCGCAAGAGTGTTTCGATGCGTTGAGGCTCAAGAAACTCCTTATTCTCTTCATCGATGTACAAGACAATATCGGTACCACGGTCGGCCTTATCAATTTCGGTCATTTCGTATGCCGGCGAGCCATCGCAACTCCACTGTACGGCTTGTGCGCCATCCTTGTAAGAACGTGTGCGTATCTCCACCTTTTTCGATACCATAAAGGTAGAGTAGAAGCCAAGACCGAAGTGACCAATAATGGCATTGGCATCGTTCTTGTACTTTTCGAGAAACTCCTCGGCACCCGAGAAGGCTATTTGGTTGATATAACGATCTATCTCCTCGGCAGTCATACCCACGCCTCGGTCGCTTACGGTAAGAGTACCGGCCTCTTTGTCAATGGCTATGCGCACATCCATTTCGCCCAATTCGCCCTTAAATTCGCCTACCGAAGAGAGCGTTTTCAACTTTTGCGTAGCATCAACAGCGTTAGATACAACCTCACGCAAGAAGATTTCGTTATCGCTATATAAGAATTTTTTAATGACGGGGAAGATATTATCGGTCGTTACCCCTATAGTTCCTTTCTGCATAATATATTGTTTTTTTGTTTTTATTGTTTGCACCATAAAGTACAAAAAAAATGCCAGCCTCAAAAGACTGACATTTTGACCTATAACAGTGATGTTATTACTCGGCATTATCGGCAGAATCGACAACACAAGTTGTAATCTTGCCTTGTTCGCTGTCATAATCGACTTTGATAGTGTCACCTTGCCGGATGGCAGTACGAATGATTATCTCGGCCATTTCATCCTCAAGATACTTTTGTATGGCACGCTTCAACGGACGTGCGCCAAACTGTACATCGTAGCCCTTCTCGGCTATGAATGTCTTTGCCTCATCGGTAAGCAAGAGTTTGTAGCCCAACTGCTCGATGCGTTTGTAGAAGCCTTCCAATTCGATATCTATAATCTTGAATATCGACTCTTTATCCAACTGGTCGAACATCACAATATCATCGACACGATTGAGGAACTCGGGCGAGAATGCGCGATTGAGGGCTTTTTGTATCACATTGCGCGAATTCTCTTTCTCATCGATGGTTTGAGTGGCAAAACCAACGCCACTACCGAAGTCCTTGAGTTGTCGAGTACCTATATTAGAGGTAAGAATAATAATTGTATTCTTGAAATCGACCTGACGACCCAAACTGTCGGTCAAACGACCTTCATCCATTACTTGCAGCAACAGGTTAAACGTATCGGGGTGAGCCTTCTCAATCTCATCGAGCAACACAACCGAATAGGGTTTACGGCGCACACGTTCGGTGAGTTGTCCACCCTCCTCGTAACCAACATATCCCGGAGGCGCACCTACAAGACGCGACACAGCAAACTTCTCCATATACTCGCTCATATCGATGCGAATAAGTGCATCTTTGCTATCGAAAAGCATCTCGGCCAACTTCTTGGCAAGGTGCGTCTTACCCACACCTGTAGGGCCGAGGAACATAAACGTTCCAATGGGTTTATTGGGGTCTTTGAGTCCTATACGGTTGCGCTGTATGGCCTTCACAATCTTTTCGACAGCACTGTCTTGACCCACAACCACACGTTTCAAGTCGTCGGCCATATTGAGCAATCGCAAAGTCTCGCCTTCGGCAACACGTTGCACAGGAATACCCGACATCATAGCCACCACCTCGGCAATCTTCTCTTCATCCACAATCTCGCGATGCTCCGATATTTGCTGCTCCCAACGGCGTTTAGCCACCTCGAGTTGCTCCTGTAGTTCTTTCGACTTATCGCGATAACCGGCAGCCAACTCATAATTCTGCTCACTTACAGCCTGCATCTTGGCAGCACCTGCCTCCTCGATGGCTTGCTCAAGATTTTCAATCTCCTTGGGTACGACAATATTGGTAATGTGTACACGCGAGCCGGCTTCATCGAGCGCATCGATAGCCTTGTCGGGGAAGTTTCGGTCGCTGATATAACGACCTGTCAATTTGACACAAGCCTCCAACGCATCGTCGGTGTATATGACATTGTGATGATCCTCATAGCGACCTTTTATATTTTTAAGTATCTGCAAGGTTTCCTCGGGAGTAGTGGGATCGACCATAATCTTCTGGAAACGACGCTCCAACGCACCATCCTTCTCGATATTCTTGCGATACTCATCGAGTGTGGTGGCACCAATACATTGTATTTCGCCACGCGCCAATGCAGGTTTCAGCATATTGGCAGCATCGAGTGTACCTGTAGCACCACCGGCACCCACAATGGTATGTATCTCATCGATAAACAAGATGATATCAGGATTTTTCGACAATTCATTCAAGATAGCCTTTACACGCTCCTCAAACTGTCCGCGATACTTCGTGCCGGCAACAATCGACGCCACATCGAGCGAAATAAGACGCTTGCCAAAGAGTACACGCGACACCTTGCGTTGCACTATTCGCAAGGCGAGTCCTTCGACAATAGCCGATTTACCCACACCCGGCTCACCTATAAGCACGGGGTTATTCTTCTTTCGACGGCTTAATATTTGCGCCAATCGTTCTATCTCAACCTCTCTACCCACAACGGGGTCGAGGCGACCCTCCTCGGCGGCGCGAGTCATATCAGAGCCAAAGTTATCCAATACAGGAGTATCACTGCCGGCCGATGTAGTGGTACTTGTTGAACGAGTGCGGCCACCTGACGACATACGCGGCTCATCATCCTCCTCATCCTCCTCAAATCCTGCACCCATTCGGGGCGATTCGCGATGTAGGGGAGTGTCATTACTATCCTTCAAATAAGACAAAACGTCATCGTATGTCACATTATTCATATTCAATATGCGTGAAGCCTGTGTATCTTTATCGCGAAGAATAGCCAACAATATATGTTCGGTATCGGTTTCGTTACTCTTGAGCATACGCGATTCGAGCATACTCATCTTCAGCACGCGATCGGTGCTTTTGGCTATTGATATTTCGTTTTGTGCCATATCATCGCTATCGGTAAGCAATTGGCGTTCAAGTGCCATACGCAACGAATGGGGGTTGAGCCCAAGGCTCAACATAGCATCAATGGCACGACCCTCTCCATCACGAATAATGCCCAGCAAGAGGTGCTCAGGCAGAATATCGGTATTCTGCAATCGACCGGCCTCCTCGCGACTATAAGCCAACACTGTCTTGGCGTGATTTGAAAAATTTCTTTCCATAAAAAAATATTTCTCCTAACCTTAAATCTTTTCGAGTGACAAAGGTAGTAGTTTTTGTCAGAATAAATATATAAAAAGTTATATCAATCGTTTTTTCATATTAAACAAATAGTGTGCCATTTTTTTAGCAATATAGTCATAAAAAACAATAAATGGATGCCGAAGTTGACCAAAAAATAGTTATCTTTGTACGCTAATATGCTCACATAACAACACGCTCTTGCAAGGGAGCGATTTGCGTTGTGTGCAATTGTTTGTAATTATTGTATAACTAATCATAAATATGTTAGACCAAGACAAAATTCAGAGAGTCAACATCGAGCAAGTGATGCAGTCGTCTTATATCGACTATTCGATGTCAGTAATCGTGGCTCGCGCCCTGCCCGATGTAAGAGATGGTCTTAAACCCGTACATCGTCGTATATTGTACGGAATGGAACGTCTTAACAACACCCATAATCAACCCTACAAGAAGTGTGCCCGTATCGTCGGTGAGGTACTCGGTAAGTATCACCCACACGGTGACTCATCGGTATATTTTGCCCTTGCCCGTATGGCACAAGATTGGTCACTGCGCTACTGTATGGTAGATGGTCAAGGTAACTTTGGTTCGGTCGATGGCGACTCGCCTGCTGCGATGCGTTACACCGAAGCACGTCTTTCGCGCATTGCCGAAGAGATGCTTGCCGACATTAACAAGCGCACTGTTGACTTTACTCCCAACTTCGATAATACGCTCGAAGAGCCCACAGTACTGCCCACTCGCATACCTCAATTGCTGGTAAACGGTGCTTCGGGTATTGCCGTAGGTATGGCTACCAATATGCCTCCTCACAACCTCTCGGAGTGTATCGATGCATCTATTGCACTTATCGACAATCCCGAAGCCGAGGTTGCCGACCTGATGCAATATGTCAAAGCCCCCGACTTCCCAACAGGTGCTACCATATATGGTTATGCCGGCGTAAAAGATGCCTTTGAAACCGGTCGTGGTCGTATCATTGTTCGTGCCAAAGCCGAAATTGAGAACGACGGTAATCGCGAATCAATCATTGTCCACGAAATACCCTACGGTGTAAACAAGGCCGAACTTATCAAAAACATTGCCGACCTCGTTGAAGAGAAACGCCTCGACGGTATCTCTAACATCAATGATGAGAGCGACCGCAGTGGTATGCGCATTGTTATCGATATCAAGCGCGATGCCAATGCAAGCGTAGTGCTTAACAAACTCTATAAGATGACTGCCTTGCAATCATCATTCAGTGTCAACAACATCGCACTTGTCAACGGTCGTCCCCAATTGCTCAACCTCAAGCAACTCTTGCAAGCATTTATCGACCACCGTCACGAGGTAGTGATACGTCGCACTCAATACGACTTGGAGAAAGCCGAGGAGCGCGCCCACATCCTCGAGGGCTTAATCATAGCCAGCGATAATATTGATGAAGTTATTGCCATCATACGCTCATCGCAAAATGGCGAGCAAGCCCGCGCACGCTTGATAGAGCGTTTTGCCCTCAGCGACAAGCAAGCGGCGGCAATCGTAGAGATGCGCTTGCGTCAACTCACCGGTCTTGAACAAGACAAACTCCACGCCGAGTTCCAACAAGTTGAGGAGGCCATACGTCGTTTCAAAGAGATTCTTTCAAACCACGAGGTATGTATGCAGGTCATCAAGGATGAGTTGAACGAAGTGAAAGAGAAATATGGAGACGAGCGTCGCACCGAGATTGTATATGCCAACGAAGAGTTTAACGCCGAAGACTTCTATGCCGATGATGAAATGATCATAACCATATCACATATGGGCTATATCAAGCGTACACCTCTCACCGAATTCCGTGCGCAAAATCGTGGTGGAGTAGGAGCCAAAGGTAGTGATACTCGCGATGAGGACTTTATCGAGTATATCTATCCTGCATCTATGCACAACTATATGTTGTTCTTCACACAGAAGGGTCGTTGCTATTGGCTCAAGGTGTATGAAATACCCGAGGGTGCCAAGAACTCGAAGGGTCGCGCTATACAAAACCTGCTCAACATCGAGTCGGATGATAAAGTTAACGCATTCATTCGCGTAAAACAATTGCAAGACCCCGAGTACAACACAACTCACAACCTTGTATTCTGTACACGCAACGGTATCATCAAGAAAACAAAATTGGAAGCCTACTCACGACCTCGCCAAAATGGTGTGAATGCTATCAATATTGTCGAAGGCGACCAACTTATTGAAGTACGCCTCACCGATGGTAACAGCCACCTTGTACTTGCCAACCGTAACGGTCGTGCCATTACCTTCCACGAAAGCACTGTACGCGAAATGGGTCGCGTAGCAACAGGTGTGCGTGGTATGCGTCTTGATGAAGACGGACAAGATGCCGTAATAGGTATGATTGTTGTCAACAATTTCCAAGAGGATACTATAATGGTTATCTCGGAACAAGGTTATGGTAAACGCTCAATTGCCGAAGACTATCGTATCACCAACCGTGGTGGTAAGGGTGTGGCAACAATGAAGATTACCGACAAGACCGGTAAGGTAGTAGCCATCAAAAACGTTTCGGACGAGAACGACTTGGTTATCATCAACAAGTCGGGTATCACATTGCGAATGAAAGTTGCCGACGTACGCGTAATGGGTCGTGCCACTCAAGGTGTACGCATCATCAACTTGGAGAAACGCAACGATGAGATTGCCTCGGTATGTAAGGTACTGTCGGCCACCGATGAAGTAGAAAATGCGACCGATGAAACCGTAGCAGAAAATGCAACTACCGACGGTGCAGTTGACAACACAACTACCGAAACCACCGAAAACGCAACTCCCGATAATGAATAAATAACAAGAAACAATAAATCACCTCTAATTAAGAAAACATTATGAGAAAGACATTATTGACAGCAACATTATTGCTACTTTCTGTAACATTTACTTTTGCACAAAAAGCACTTGTTGACCAAGCTTGGAGCCTTGCCAAAAAGACTGAGAAGCCCGACTTCAAGACTGCACGCAACACTATCCAACAAGCCCTTGCCGGCGAATCGGCCGAAGATGCCAAGGCGTGGTATGTTGCCGGTAACATCGAGCAACGCTATTATGAGAAAGAAAATAGCCAAGCAATGTATGGTCTTGCAGCCAACAAGTCCGGTATGTACCAAGCCTTGCTCAATGGTTACAAATACTACATCAAAGCCGTAGCATTTGACACACTCCCCAACGAGAAGGGTAAAGTTAAACCCAAATACTTGAAGAATATTCAAAAAGACTTTTTGATGAACTCTGACGGTTTCACTCAAGGTGGTTTGCACTACTTCAACGATGAGAAAGACTATGCCAAGGCATACGAAATGTGGAATACCTTTATTGAGATTCGCGACCTTCCTTTTATGGCCAATGTAAAGAATATGCCTGCCGACTCGCTCTATGCTCAAATTGAGTATTACACAGCATTGGCTGCATTGAATATGGACAACGATGAATTGGCTAAGAAAGCGTTGCTCCGTGCCAAAGGTAACGGCTTCGAGCAAAACCTCGTTTACAAATACCTCATCGGTATCTATGAAAGCGAGCGCGATACAGCCAACTTGATTCCTTTGCTTAACGAAGGTAACCAACTCTTCGGTACATTGGACGTTGAAGGCACTCGCCCCGACGGCACTAAATTTACTCAAAAAGAGAACTACTACAGCCTGCGTTTGATTAACTTGCACATTGCTGCCAACGACTACGACAAGGCTATTGCTACTCTTAACGAGGTTATCAAAAACGACCCCAACAACGCCGAATTGTGGAACGTTAAGGGTCAACTCCTCGAGGCTCAAAAGGACAACGAAGGTGCTATCGCTTGCTTCCAAAAGTCACTCGACTTGAACCCCAACTTTGCACTCGCATTGGGTAATATGGGTCGTATGTACTTCAACCAAGCCGTTGAGAAGAACAACGAATTGAGCGAGAAAATAACCAACACAACAGAATTCAACGCTGCAAAAGAAACCGAAGTTCTTCCTTTGTATCGCAAGGCTCTTCCTTACTACGAAAAAGCACACCAAATCGATGCCAACGAGCGCGAGTATATGGTAGCCCTTCGTAGCATCTACTACAACCTTAACGATGCAAAGAACCTCAAACTTATCGAACTTGAAATGGGTTTCTAATAAAGAGATAAAAACTCACACAAACAAAAAGCCGGGCACTACTGCTCGGTTTTTTGTTTTAATAGCCCCTCAATATAGGTTATGAGATGCGCAATAAAAAAGCAGCCTTGCTATAATGGCAGGGCTGCTTATCTACATTTTATATCCTATTATTTATTCTTATTCAATATCACTAAAGCACCTATAACACCGGGCACCCAAGCACAACAAGTAAGGATGAATACAATAAGAATTGATCCACAACCACGGTCATATACTGCCAACGGTGGGAAAATGATTGATAAGATTACTCTCCAAATAGACATAGCATTATTGTTTTAGATTAGTTATTCAGAATATTACTACAAATATAGCGATTAATTCTTGATAAACAAAACAAAATAATAAATACAATTTAAGCAAGAGGCATAGGAGGCAGTGTGTAGTAACCGACGTTGTATTTTCTTACTATCGGTATGCTGGCACAATGGAAAAAAGTGTAGTACCAATAATCAATACCTTGCTTTACATCAATGGGTACAAACGAAAAGAGGCTGCGACAAAATTTTCATTTTGAGCACAGCCTCTAAACTGTTATGCGATAGTATGTCTTATCTTACCACAATCTTGCGTACTTGGTTGTTGCCATTGTTATCGACAGCAACGACAACATATACGCCTGTGGCAACATCTGCAACATACAACTCATTACCACGGGTTGTTGCCACAAGTTGACCTTGCATATTGAACAGCGCAACAGACTCGGCATTGGCTACCGATACCAATGTACCATCATATTGAATGTTGCCATCTTCCTTATTGACTGCTGTCACACTCTGACGCTCGTTCTCAAAGTAGAGTAGGGGTAAGCCTTCGCCCACCCAAGGAGCATCAACGGTATTACCATACTTGTATCCAAGTTCTTCAAAGAAAGCGCGATTCATATCGGTCTGTGCTTTATACATACCATATACCGACGATGCATCATCACCCGACATATTTTGGCTGTAGTTATTACACAACATACCACTCTTATAATCGGCAACAATTATATCATTCAATGACACACAATTTTCTATTACAGATACGGTATTAACGTCGGGATTTGAATCTTGCATATATGCAATTCCGGCATAATCGTGGTATGGATAATTTAATTCATCTAATTCGCCATAGATAGTTCCTGCAGTATAACAGTTACGAACTACACCTATCATTTGTGCTGCAATCTCTCCAAAATATGAAGGCAACAAAACTGTCCATTGAGTATGCGAGTTAGCAATTCGGCTATCATAAGATACATAAGAGGCAATACCTCCCGACTTATATGCTACATCAAATTCACCACTTGTAACAGATGCTGTAACAACACTATTATTAAGACAACCGGCAACACCTCCAAAGTTTGTCAAGTTGCTACTTACCAATGCTCTTATCATTGAGGCTACTTGTATAGATGTATTATCGGCTACACCCACTATACCACCTACATATTTATCATCGCTACCATTCCCCTCTACAACGGCATCATAGATATGCACGTTTTCGATAGTAGTATTATTGGCTGTGTTTACCACGATACCACAATCGGTATCTGTTACATTAAATATAGGCGACTGCAATTGTACGTTCTTGATTGTTGCGCCATTGGTAGTTGTAAAAAGACCTCCATTATTGAGTACAATGTTGGATATAACATAATTATTACCATCGAATGTACCTGTAAACTCAGTAGCGCCATAGTAGGGCGCAGCGTAACTGCTCATATCTATATCATTACCCAATACATAGTGCGCCGTAGGCTCGCTGTGCATTTGCGCCAATTCGCCCGGGTTGGTTATAACATAAGGACTATCTACTGTACCGTCGCCACCATTCGTAAACTTATCGAACGGCAAACTGTAGTACTGTATCTCAAAGGCATCTTTATCGCCATTGTAGAACGACAACAACATACAAGGAGAATCGGTATTATAGTCAAATACATCGCCACTCGAGAACTCTATTTCATCACCGGCTTCGGGCTTAATGGTGCGCAACACTTTGCCATCTTCATCGGCAAGGTACAGTGTCTTGTCAAGAACATCACTGCCATCGGTGCGCTTGTTCATTGCCAAGTAGAAATACTCGCGCTTATCATCGGTATTGAACAAATAGGGATTCAACACATAGCCGGCAATATAGGGTGTAAAGCCTTCGGCATTTTTGCCCAAGTTAAACTCTACATAATGATCTACTGTGCAATCGCGCTTGTACCAACCAATACGAGCTATAGCATCACCATCTTTATTAGGTGTAGCTTGACTCAAACCTATTACATACTGGTATTCATCATCAACAGGATAACGATCAAGAGTTGTTGAAATTTGGTATCCATCTACCATAGCGGGGAATGTGGCCGCAATGTTACAAGAGGGTATATCAATCATTTCAAGCAATTGCTCTCCCGAATCGTTCGTTTTCAAAAATACCATTTGTTCTTCACATCCTTTTATATCGCTTAAGCCGAACCACGTTGTAGTATTTTCGGCAATTGTATTAACCAAGTTACCCTTTTGATCGTAAACACGGAAATTATAAATAAAATCGTCGCTCAAAGCATAATAGTCGTAATGTGTTACGATATAATTGCGTTGATTGTCATTAGTAAACTCACCCAAACGAACATCTTCGTTAGACATCATACCTAAAGATGCAAATCCATAGGTAGCATCGGGATTTGAAGATGCAATAGATATGCGCAAAGAATCAACCATTTCATATTTCTCATCATAAGTTTTTATAAGCAGGTAGTTATCGGGAGTTTGTGTAGGTATAAACGACTCCATATCATAACCATCCATACAAGGTTTCTCAAAATGCGATATACAATAGAAGGGTTTACCGGCAAGAGTATAATAGTTCAATGCAGGTCCGTTGTTATAATATAGCAAATCTTGGTCTATGGTAAAGGTATGTTCAATAACAGGCAAGTTGTTATCTTGTGCAGCCTTGAGGATATTGATAGTCAGTAATCCATTTTCTTCATTTACTAAAAGAACTCTTTTATAATTATCCGATGCAGTAAACATCAACATCGAACGTGAGTTATACTCTTGTACTATCTCACCATCAAAGTTATAAACATATACTTTATTGATTTGTGTACCATTATCAACAGCATGCACAAATACAGGTAGTTCATAAGAATTTGCATCGGTATTAAAAAATTGTGATGAAATAAAGTCTACCGGCATTACATCGTTTACATTCATATCTTCGGGAATGTCGATATGAAGCGTACACACTTGCTCAAAGTTATTGTCATAAATCGTAATATCCGAAGCTCCCAAGTACCAACCGCGTTCCTCAAAAGTCTGCGTATAATACCAAGTATAACCGTTTTCGTGATCAATCGTTCCCCAAGTGTAGGCATAAGTTGATTCAACATTACTCAACTCAGCTTTCAAGGAGGTATTTCTAATTGATTTTGAACTAATTGAACGCTGCAAAATGGTATTTGTATCGCCTTTCAACCTCATCAGAGCAGAATTGCAATTTGTGCCAAACGAAGGTAATCCTACGATAAGAGCAAGCACAAAAGGTATTACTTTTTTCAACAGATTCATATAAGATTATTTAAATATTAATATAATATAGAATTAACAAAAAAATAAACTCCTCAGACACCGATATATCAATCGGTACCCAAGGAGTTTTAGGTAGTATATACGCACTTATATAGCGCGAATAAAAGTCTTACAACAAATATTGTGAAGAGATAGATTTGTTGCTATTGACACGACGAATAGTGTCGGCAAACAAATCGGCAATTGTCAATATATGCACCTTATTGCACTCCTTGGTGTAAGGAATACTATCGGTAAATACCATTTCGGTCAATTGTGAATCTTTTACGCGAGTAGAAGCGGGATCGCTCATAACGGCGTGGCTGGCAATGGCGCGCACCGAGTTTGCTCCCCAACTCATCATCAAGTTGGCAGCCTTGGTTATAGTACCGGCTGTATCAACCATATCGTCAATGAGGATTACATCTTTACCTTCTACTTCACCGATAACGGTCATTTCGGCTACCTCATTGGGTTTATTGCGTTTCTTGTCACACAATACGAGAGGACAGTTGAAGTATTTGGCGTATGTGCTGGCACGTTTTGAGCCACCCACGTCGGGAGTAGCAATAGCCATATTCTCAAGTTTAAGCGACTCGATATAGGGAATAAATACCGATGAAGCATAAAGGTGATCTACGGGTACATTGAAGAAGCCTTGAATTTGGTCGGCGTGAAGGTCCATAGTGATAAGACGGTCGATACCGGCAGCACTCAACAAGTCGGCAATAAGTTTTGCACCAATTGATACACGGGGTTTATCCTTACGGTCTTGACGCGCCCAACCGAAATAGGGGATAACTGCATTAATAGTCTTTGCCGAAGCACGCTTGGCAGCATCGACCATAAGAAGAAGTTCCATCAAATTGTCCGAACTGGGGAATGTCGATTGTACAAGATACACTTCAAGACCGCGTATCGACTCTTCAAACGAAACGGCAAATTCACCGTCGGCAAAATGTTGAATGTTCATTTGTCCCAATTCACAACCAAGACTGTTACAGATCTTCTCGGCAAGATAACGTGAATTTGTTCCTGAAAAAACCTTGAAAGGTGTTGTTTGTTCCATAGATATAATAAGAAATTGTGGCTGTTTTTTAAATTTGTTGCAAAGTTAAAATTATGTTTTCGTTATTCACACTGTTTCGCACATTTTTTTCGCCCTGAACGCAATGTTTTTTGCGAAATTTTTATTTTCCACATCACAGCACCATATCCGTTCACCGGAGTAGTGAATGGAACGCCGGGATGAAGATACTTTTCCTCACTTTTTCCACTCAACAATTCGGTAGCATTATATGCACCTGCACCTACATTCATCATATCAAGTGCGTGCTGAGGAATGTTTATGGAAATATCGGCTGCCACGCTGCCAAAGTTTACGGCAATGAGCAGTATTTCGTTCTGGGTATAACGCAAGTAAGTGTATTGATGATGTGGGTCGAAATGTGGATTATCGCAATTGACATACATCAGGTCGAAAAAGTCGCCTCGCGATATGGCTTTCTCTTTGTTGCACAGGGTCAATACTTGCTTATATAGTTTACGCAAAGCACGTTGCTCGGGTGTGAGTTGTGTTGTAGTGCATTTGCCATTGTTATACCAAGTTCTTACCGACGGCACACTCCAATAATCGAAGATTGTAGTACGACCATCACGACCACTGAAGCCTTCGGCATCGGCAGCCTTTTCGCCCAATTCCTGACCAAAATATATCATCATCGGCGCACGACTTATTGTCGATGAGACTACCAATGAGGGCAATACCCTTGATGCCTCTCCGGCATATTGCATTGAGGCAAAACGCTGTTCGTCGTGATTTTCGAGGAAGTTGAGCATATTATCGGACAAGCCGTCGAGCGACTGCCAACAATAGGACAACTGTGCTGCCGACACATCGCAACACTGTATCGCACGCAATTTATCGTATAGTCCTACCTTGTCATACAGATAGTCAAAACCTCCCCATTCAATGTAGGGTCGGTACAAAGAAGGCTCATATATCTCGGCAATAAACTTAATGTGAGGATACTGCTTCTTGACCTGCGCTATAGCCCAATGCCAAAAATCGACAGGCACCATATGCACCATATCGCAACGAAAACCGTCGATACCCTTACTGCTCCAGAAGAGTAATATATCGCGCATTTTCATCCACGTATCGGGTATAGGATCGAAATGGTGCTGACACCAACCCAAGTAATCTACACCATAATTGAGTTTAACAGTTTCGTACCAATCGTGATTTTCGGGATATGCATCGAAACGATCATTACCTGTTGCCTTGGCAGGAAATTCATAATACTCATTATCGGTATTTTGTCCTATAAAGAAACGAGGCGAAAATCGTTGACGGGGGATATAATAAAAATTATTATGTGGTGAAAATTGTTTCTCCTTGTCATCTTTAGCACCCAATTGCTCCACGCCTTCGGGCATACTATCGGAATGATACTCACGAGCAACGTGATTGGGAACAAAGTCCATTATAACTTTCAACCCCGCTTCGTGTGTGCGATTTACAAGAGCCTCAAACTATTTCATTCTATTGGGTATATCCTCGGCCAAATCGGGGGCTATGTCGTAGTAATCACTGATGGCATAAGGCGAGCCGGCTTTACCTTTAACTATATATGGGTTGTTAGGGCGAATACTCCAAGCACTGTAATCGGTCTGTGTGGCGTGTTCAATAACACCTGTGTACCATATATGCGTAATACCTAATGATTTTATTTCGCTCAACACTTTAGGGGTAAAGTGATTGAGTTTACCACAACCATTTTGCTCAATCGTACCGAAGGGAACACAATCGGGACAAGTATTTGAGAAGAGTCGTGGTAGTACCTGATATATAACAATCTTATTTTCCATACTTATTTGATACGGACTATATATTTAATAAACTCTTTTTATCGGGTGATAAGTTATCCAAAATTTTACAAGCCTGCTGATAGCCCAATTGCTCGATTTCAAGTTGCTCATTGAGGTCAAAGACTCGATAATCGCTTATATTTTCGCACTCTATAAGCACATCGCACTTGGCAATATCGGGAAATACATTTCCACACGATAGGAAGTTGTAGGCTCTATCGGCTATCGAGAGTAGGTTTTGTTCATATTGTTCGTGATGCAAAGGTGATACATTTACACCTATCACAACATCGCAAAGGTCGCGCAAGTGTGTGGCCGGCAAGTTACACAACACACCACCATCGACATAATGTATTCCTTCAATCTCAACCGGCGCAAATACTATAGGTATAGCACACGATGCGGCTACTCGTATAGCCAAGTCGCCACTATCGAAAGCCACACTTTTTCCGTGATCGAAATCTGTCACAGTAATTAGTGTAGGAATTTTCAAATCCTCTATGCGCTTGGCGTGAAACTTATTCTCCAAGAAATGAACAAACTTGTCGAATTTTAGCAAACTATTGCGGGGGAGTGTCACATCGACCAATTCGCGCACATTCAATTCACCGAATAGTTTTATGATATGCTCCGGTGCATATCCGTCGGCATATAAGGCTGCTACAATCGAGCCGGCACTTGTTCCGGCTATAACATCCGGCACGATACCACGTTCCTCAAAAGCACGCAACACACCGACGTGGGCAAATCCACGCGCACCTCCACCACTCAAAGCCAGGCCTATACGATAAGGACGCTTATTTTCTTTTTTTCTGCCAAACCAAAACATAACTATTGTTTTTCGTTGTGCGAAGATAACTCTTTTTTATGCTATCTGCAACTTTTGTAAAACAACATTCTTCATATTTTAAAACATTAATATTTGTGTATTATAGAAAGTATATGTAAATTTGAATGTTTTAAAATTATAATCAAAATATTGTATGGCAAATTCGGCAATAAAATACCAATCGACGGCTATTATCAATATAGATGCATCGTGTTTCGATAAACCTATACTATCGCACACATATACCGATGGTTGTGGCGAAATAGTGTTTGAGGGCAGTTTAACATCTATTGGCGAGAGTGCTTTTGCTAAAAACGAAGAGATTATATCTATAACTCTTCCCGAAACATTGCAGATAATAGGTAATAGCGCATTTTGGCGCTGTAGTAACTTGGAAGAGGTGGTAATTGTAGGTAAAAACTTACAAACAGTGGGTAATGGTGTTTTTCGACAATGCACTAAACTTGCAAGTATCAATCTTCCCGACAGCGTTACGTCAATAGGTACGGAGGCATTTGGTCTATGTTGGGACCTTAAATCATTTAAGATACCTCGTGGAGTGACTAAAATAGAAGATTGGACATTCAATGGAGCCAAACTCACACAACTCACCATCCCCGAAAATGTAAAAGAGATAGGTTATAGAGCCTTTGCACATACGAGTATTCAATCACTTGTTATACCCGGCACACTTAAAAGAGTATCGAAAATTGCATTTTGGCACAGCGATGAACTTGAAGACTTGAAGATATGCGATGGGGTAGAGGTAATAGGGCCAATGGCATTCGCCGAATGTGGTAAACTGAAAAATATAGATTTCGGAAATACCATTACACTTATTGATGAGCAAGCCTTTGAAGAAGACGCTATGTTAACATCGGTAGTGATTCCACCTTCGGTAAAAGAGATAAAATGGCGAGCATTCAATAAATGCTCATCATTAAGAGATGTTACAGTGTCGAGCAATACACATATTGATGATCAGGCGTTTAATTGCCACGAGATTAAACGTGTGTAAAAACTGCGATTGGCGAAGCAACGTTTTATAATCGGCAAGCGCAAAAAATCATAGTTATATTTTGTTATCGCGCCACTATTGATTAACTTTGCAATGCGCTATGGCGCAACTATAACTAATGAAGACACTACAAGAAGACATAGCACAGGCTTGCGAGGTAATGCAACGAGGAGGCATCATATTGTATCCTACCGATACGATATGGGGCATAGGTTGTGATGCGACCAATAGTGAAGCGGTACGACGCGTATATGAGATAAAACGTAGAGCCGACAACAAAGCCTTGATAGTTCTTACCGATTCGATGACAAAAGTTGACTTCTACGTCGAAGAGGTTCCCGATATCGCATACGACCTGACCGACCTATCGGAAAAGCCACTCACAATTATCTACACAGGAGCGCGCAATTTAGCACCTGAATTATTGGGCGATGATGGCAGTGTAGGCATTCGCGTTACACGAGAGAAATTTTCACAAACATTGTGTCGTCGTTTTCGCAAGGCTATAGTTTCGACATCGGCCAATGTCAGTGGCACACCATCGCCTATGTCTTTTGCCGATATTTCGGATGAAATAAAACAAGCTGTCGATTATATCGTAGAGGCTCGACAAGATGAAGTAGGAGGTAATGCAGCCCCCTCAAGTATAATCAAATTGGGAGCCGGAGGCTTGATAAAAGTAATAAGAGAATGATTGATAGCAAGCGACAGATAGCCAAATATATAACGTGCGACTATGTAATGTCCAACATTGCGTGGCTGCTTTTCAATATAATTCGTTTCTATACACCGGTAGTAAATTCGGGATATGTATATTTAAGTGATTTCCTACTATCACAAAACGTACTCGTTGGACAGTTATTTATGCCATTGATAATGATGTCGGTATATTATCTGTCGGGCTACTATAATATCATATTTTTCAAATCACGATTGCACGAGTTGTTTACGACACTTGGCTCGGTAGCCATAAACACGTTGATACTCTTTTTCACTGCTCTCATCAACGATGTATTGCCTTTGCGAAGCGAGAATTATGAGTTGATATTCATATTGTTTGCAACACAATTTATATGTATATATCCATTCCGATTGATTATTACAGCCGATGCTACACATAAAATACATAACCGTATATGGTACTTCAACACACTCATAGTAGGATGTGGCAAACAAGCATTGAAACTGACTCGCGACCTTAATAAACGCAGTGTGGCATTGGGCTATCACATTGTAGGCTATGTAGATATAGGAGAGGGGAATCGCTCACAGCAATTGGAAATGCCTATTTATAAAAGCGACAATCTGGAAGAGTTATGCGATAGACTTAATATAAAATATATTATTGTATCGGTCGATGACAACAGTCACTCACACCTCAATTCGGTGGTCAATATGCTATTCCCCTTAAATTGCACCATCAAGGTACAGAGTGACATATTCCACCAACTTGCCGGACGTGTCAGATTGTCGAATATATATGGCGAGCCACTTGTTGACATAAACAGTTGTGCTATATCGGCCGGTGGTCGCAATACCAAGCGTGTGTTCGACATACTGTTTTCTATCGTGGCTATAATTCTTGTTTCGCCTATTATTGCTGTATTGGCAATACTTATAAAACTCGACTCAAAGGGTCCCGTATTCTTCAAGCAAGAACGAATAGGCTATCATCACAAGCCATTTTATCTGTATAAACTGCGTACGATGTATATCGATGCCGAGAGTGACGGAACACCTCGTTTGTCGAGTCTTGATGACAAACGTATAACCCCCATAGGACGCATCCTGCGCAAATACCGTTTCGATGAGTTACCTCAATTCTGGAATATTCTCAAGGGCGATATGTCATTGGTAGGCCCACGTCCCGAACGAGAGTATTTCATCAAACAAATAATGCAAAAAGCGCCATATTATGCACTTATGTACCAGATACGTCCCGGATTGACCTCGTGGGGTATGGTAAAATATGGTTATGCTCGCAATGTCGATGAAATGATAGAACGATTGCAATACGACGTAATATATCTCGAAAATATGTCAATGTTGGTAGATTTAAAAATCATTATCTACACCATTCGCACAGTATTATTAGGTCGAGGAATGTAAGAAACTATGAAAGAAACAACAACACCCAAATACCGAGAGTGGTTTATGCGTTTTCTCGTATGGCGCGAGAAACACATAAGCACTCGTACATTTACACTCATAATGAGTTTTATTGTAGGTCTTTTTACAGGCTTGGCAGCAGTATTACTCAAATGGCTTATACACGGCATTCAACATCTGCTTACATCCCATATGATAGATGAGGGATTGAATGGTTTATACTTTGTATATCCCATCGTAGGTGTGTTCTTGGTAGGATTATTTGTACGCTACATCGTAAAAGATGATATATCGCACGGTGTAACTCGCATTCTTCACGCCATATCGCAACGAAAGAGTAGGGTGAAACCACACAATATGTACACCTCGATTATTGCGAGTTCGGTTACGATAGGCTTTGGTGGCTCGGTAGGAGCCGAGGCACCCATCGTATATACCGGTGCGTCTATTGGTTCTAATATAGGACGATTGTTCCGTATGCCACCCAATATACTGATGCTTATGATGGGTTGTGGTGCAGCGTCGGCCATTGCCGGTATCTTCAAAGCGCCCATTGCCGGTATTCTATTTACCATCGAGGTGCTTATGGTTGACCTTACAGCCACATCGGTATTGCCACTGCTTATATCATCCATTACTGCTGTAACGGTATCATACCTCTACCACGGAACAGGTGCCGAATTTATGTTTGAGCAGACCGAAATATTCGGTATGGGACGTATTCCGTACGTTATATTGTTAGGTATATTCTGTGGCTTCGTGTCATTATACTTTACGCGTGTAATGAATTGGATTGAGGGACGTTTTCGTAAACTTGGAGGCCCGTGGCACAAATTTGCCTTTGGCTCTATACTATTAGGTCTTTGCATTTTCCTTCTTCCACCATTATACGGCGAAGGCTACGACTCAATACTAATGCTATTGGCTGGTGATACCAACGAACTGATGCGAGGCAGTTTCCTATATGAATGGAGCGACACTGTATGGGCTATGCTTGTGTTTACAGCAATGATTGTTCTGACAAAGGTATTTGCAACAGCGGCTACCAATGGTGCCGGTGGAGTGGGTGGTACATTTGCGCCCAGTCTGTATGTGGGATGCTTTGCCGGTTTCTTGTTTGCATACGCCTCCAACTTGTGGGAGTTAACGCCCGATCTTTCTAACAAAAATTTCGCACTGATGGGTATGGCCGGCGTTATGTCGGGTGTTATGCACGCACCACTTATGGCCATCTTCCTTACCGTCGAACTTACAGGTAGTTATGCGCTGTTCCTACCACTGATGATTACCTCTACCGTATCGTACGCAACCATTCGCATATTTGAGAAACACAGTATATATACAATGCGTTTGGCAAAGAAAGGCGAGTTGATTACCCACGGTAAGGACAAGGCCGTACTAACTTTATTGAAGGTCGATAGCGTGATAGAAAAAGACTTCCTTGAAGTGCATCCCGAGATGTCGTTGGGTGATATGGTAAAAGTTATCTCTAAATCGCATCGCAATATATTTCCCGTTACCGATAACGACGGTCGTTTGTTGGGTATTGTTCTACTCGACGATATTCGCAACATTATGTTCCGTCCCACGCTATACAACCGAATGTATGTCAATCGATTTATGTCTATGCCCCCTGCTCGCATCGTGATAGGTATGAGTATGGAGAAGGTTATGAAAACGTTTGATGACACCAATGCGTGGAACTTGCCGGTTGTTGACGAAGATGATAAATATATAGGGTTTGTATCGAAATCCAAAATCTTCAACTCTTACCGTCGTGTGTTGGTACACTATTCACAAGACTAACCATCAAAAGACAAAACAATGACAAAGAAAGATTTACGCATAATATATATGGGTACGCCCGACTTTGCAGTTGAAACACTGCGCCTCTTGGTCGAGCGCGAATACAATGTAGTTGCTGTTGTAACAATGCCCGACAAGCCGGCCGGCCGAGGTCATAAAATACAATACTCGCCCGTTAAGCAATATGCCCTATCGGTAGGATTGCCTATACTGCAACCCGAACGCCTCAAAGATGAAAATTTCTTGGAAGAGTTGCGCAGTTATAATGCCCACCTTCAAATTGTTGTTGCATTCCGTATGTTGCCACAGGTAGTATGGGATATGCCCCCTATGGGAACTTTCAACCTACACGCATCACTGCTTCCTCAATATCGTGGTGCTGCTCCTATCAACCGAGCCATTATGAACGGCGACAAAGAAACAGGTATTACAACCTTCTTTCTTACACACGAGATTGACACTGGTAGGGTAATACAACGCCGTAGCATTCCTATTGCCGATGATGACAATGTGGGTATCATTCACGACAAATTGATGATAATGGGTGCCGAAATGGTGTGCGAAACAGTTGATAACATCATTGCCGGCACTGTTGAGGCTATTCCACAAGAGGAACTGATGACCGATGAGCCACTGCGACCTGCTCCCAAAATTCACAAAGATACTTGCCACTTGGATTGGTCGCGCTCGGTAGAGGAGTTGTACAATCAAGTGCGTGGACTATCGCCATATCCTGCTGCTTGGTGCGAATTTGTAGCACCCGACGGCACTGCTACTGGAGTAAAGGTATATGAAGCAACAAGACACATTTGCTCGCACAACAAGCCCATAGGCAGCATTGTCACCGATGGCAGCAAGAGTATTGAGATTGCTTGTGCCGATGGCTTCTTGTCGCTCAAGTCATTGCAACTTGCAGGCAAGAAACGTCTTTCGGTAGAGGAGTTACTGCGAGGTTTCCGTCTTACTAACGAATATACAACTCGCTGATAAGATGAGTTGGTTTTGGAATACAATAGGCATTATATCCTTCGCTTTAGGATTTTTAGGAATGTTCCTACCCATACTTCCCACAACGCCCCTATGGTTGTTGGCAGCATTCAGTTTTATGAAAGGCTCTCGACGGCTGTACAATTGGGCTATGTCGATACGCAGTTTCAACGAGATTGTAACCAATTTTAATATCAATCGTTCTATACCATTACGCATCAAGGTCATTGCCGTATCGACGCTATGGGCTACCATAATCGTATCTTGCGTAATAGTGAAAACCTTGTGGATTGTTTTACTGCTACTCACTGTTGCAATAGGAGTAACGTGGCACATTCTATCATTTAAGACGGCACGATAATTTAATAGGAACAAAAACTATAAAGGGTATATAAGCACATCGGCTTACATACCCTTTTATGATTTATGCGATTGCATTAATTAATAAGCATTTTTCTCGCCTCGCAGGGCGTTGGCAATGGTCAGATATATAATCTTTATATCGAGGAAGAAGTCCCAATTTTCGATGTACCACACGTCATATTCAACGCGCTTTTCCATTTGCCACAACTCTTTTGTTTCACCACGATAACCGTTTACTTGCGCCCAGCCGGTAATACCGGGTTTTACCAAGTGTCGCAGCATATAACTCTCTATTAGTTTTGAGTAGTCCTCGGTATGTTTAATCATATGTGGGCGAGGGCCTACCACCGACATATCGCCCTTCAGTACATTCCAGAATTGGGGCAATTCATCGATACTCGACTTGCGCAAGAACTCACCGACTTTGGTTTTGCGTGGGTCATTTTGCGTGGCTTGCTGCTTGTCACTATCGTTGTTAACACGCATTGTACGGAACTTGTAGCAGTAAAATTCCTTACCCTTTATACCGGTACGTTTCTGCTTGAAAAACACAGGGCCGGGCGATGAACACTTTACGGCAATAGCAACGGGAATAAAAATAATGGGTGAGAATATAAGTGCCACACTCGAAAACAGTATATCGAAAGCACGCTTCACAAATTTATTGGAAAGGCTTTCAAGTGGCTCGCGACGGATACTCATTACAGGCACATCGCCCATATTATCGAAGTGCAAGCGTCGGTGCAGATAGGGGGTAATACCGGGTATTACATAGAAGTGTATGGCGTTCTTTTCGGCAAAGCGTATGAGAGGCATAATCTTTTCCTCCTCGGGGGTAGGCAAGGCGCAATATATCTCATCAACACCATTGTGTGTAACGAACTCTTCGACATCATCAATCACACCTTTATACAGTGGTTGTGCATCCGAACAGTCCTTATCATCAAATACGCCTACAATCTTATAACCATATCCTGCATCCGATAGTAATGCTCGCTCGAGCATCTTACCCGAACGACCGTAACCAACGATTATAATTTTCCTAAAGTTATATCCCTTACTGCGATATATCTTCAATACCTTACGGGCAGCAATCCACCAAAGGGGCTTACATACCATCATAAAGGCATAAAGTATGAGTATATGCCCCAATCTTACTCTATCGATGTCATTTATAAAGAAGAGCAGAGCAACAAATATAACAGCGTGAAACAGGGTCGATTGTAATGCCGTAATCACAACGTGATTGGCATACACAATACGTTGATTATGTATTTGCGAGAAGAACAGACTTACCGGAATGTAGGCAATATTAATAAATGCCCATATCAGATGATTATAGAAGTTCTCATCGAAATTACAAACCAAACAAGCAAGTATATAGGCAAAATTGATACAAAGAAAATCTCCAAAGACTATCAGGCTACGGAGATATTTGCCATATCTTCCTTTAGTTGTCATAGGTGGTTATGGTATAATTAAGAACAAGCCGGAGTAGCCTCCGGCGTGTTCAGGGCAGGTGTAATTAATTATTGCAATTTTTCATCTATAAGACTTATCTTCTCAAGGATAAGTTCCATATCTTCGTGCAGTTTCTTTATCTTTCTGTCAAGTTCTTGCACAAGGCTTTCGGCACGCGATGATGATAAAGACAAGAATCCTTTATTGTTTTCGTATGTTTGAATCTCGTTTTTCTTCATCTCATAACTGCGCAACAACTTTTCGCGCTCACGATATAGACGATCGCTGCTACCCTCGGCCAATTGCTGCAATGAATTATTGTAATTGGCCATACGATTGCGATTGCGATTTTTATTAAGACGACCATACACAGCATCCAATGCAGCCTGATACTCTTTGTACAGTTTATCTTTCTCACGGAAAGGAACGTGGCCTATGGCATTCCATTGTGCAACGGCTTCGCGCACGGTATTTCTTGCAGTTTCATCATCGACCGACTCATCTATAGCGACAATACGCGCAACTACATCACGCTTGGCTTGCAAGTTGGCATTTTCAATCTCACGGTTTGACGATTGTGCTTTCTTCTTTTGCTCAAAGAAATAGTCGCAAGCCTCATTGAAACGTTTCCACACAACATCCGAATACTTCTTGGCAACAGGGCCTATCTGTTTCCACTCTTTCTGCAACGCTACAAAAGCATCACCTGTGGCTTTCCAATCGGTGCTATCTTTCATAGCCTCGGCCTTCTCGCACAAAGCACGTTTCTTCTCAAGATTCAGGTTCATACTCTCCTTGGTATTCTTGAAGTATTCGGCTTTAGCAGCAAAGAAAGCGTCGCAACTTTGACGGAAACGCTCAAATAGGGCAGTGTTACTCTTGCGTGATGCAAAACCTATGGCTTTCCAACGCTCTTGCATAGCCAATATAGCCTTGGTCTTTTCATCCCAAACGTTATAACTGCTCACATCGGCAAGGTCGGCTATTGTTTGTTCTATCTCCTCACACAAGGCAAGTTTAGCAGTTTCATTTTGTGTTTCGGTCTCTTTGCGAGTTTCAAAGAATGCTTGATGACGTTTATTGATAACGGTCGAAGCATCCTTAAATCTGTTCCATACCTCATCGCGCAACTCCTTGGCAACAGGGCCTATCTCGCGCCATTCGTTGTGCAGTGCTTGCAATTGCTTGAATGCAGCCACTACATCTTCAACATCGGCCAACTCCTCGGCACTCTTACACAAAGCCTCTTTTTGTTCAAGATTTTTCTTGAAGTCGTAGTCGCGCAACTCCTTGTTTATCTTGAGCAGGTCATAGAATTGCTCTACATAAGTTTGATATGCTTTCCACACATCCGATACTGCTTGTGCAGGTATGTCTGTAATGGCCTTAAATTCTTGTTGTATCTGTTGTACTCGTTGGTATTGTTTTCCTATCTCATCGGTATTCTCGATAATCGATTTCAACTCATCAAGTAGGGCATTCTTACGAGCCAAATTCTCCTCACGGAGTTTCTCTTGTTCTTGCAGATATACTGCCTTACGCTCACGGAAAGTAGCAAGAAGTTCTTTCAATGTTTCCTCGAGGTCATCGTGTTCGGGAACAAACTCGGCCTCGGGCAGTCCATTCTCAATATGTATCTTATAAGCAGCCTCAACCTCGGCTCGCTTTGTTTTGTAATAGTTTTGTTTAAGTGTTTCAACCTCATCTTTTACCTCCTCGATGGGAGCCTCAACAATTGAACGCAGACGCTCAATAATCTCTTGACGACTTGTGGGTAATGATTCTGAAACCGATGTAGTAACTACAGTTGTTTGCTCCTGTTCTTGGGGGCAAGCAGTACCGCTTTGCGCAGCAGGATCTAAATGGGTATTTTCCATCTCTTTACTATTTATTAATTACAATATTACCATTTTAGGCATCACAAAGTAATAAAATTATTTTGTCAATTCATAAAAAATCTTGATAAATTTTACAACAAGAGCAACAAACGACTATATACCACTGATTATCAATACAATAAGACAACAACGGAATTTATACTACTCCTGCGTACTATGATAATATAGGCTTGTACAGTTGTGTGGTTGCAACACATCTTGTGCAGCCTTCTGGATATCGTAGGGTGTGAGCAGTTTATATCTATCGACTTCGGTATTAATATCTTCGGCACTGCCTATGAGTTCGTGATATGCAAGGTTGGCGGCTTTGTCGGCATAATTGAGGTTCGACACCAAATGCTCGGCTTCAAAACTGTTAACAACCTTATTTATCTCACGTTGCGTAATGGCATCTTGCTGTATGCGTGCTATCTCTTGTTCTATTGCTTTGTTGCCCTCTTCAATGGATACGCCCTTGTTGAGTTTTCCATTTATAATAAACATACCTGTCTCTATTTCGCCACTGATAGAGGCATCAATACTGTTAAACAAGCGTTTGTGCTGTACCAACTCCTTGTGCAATCGTGATGATGCACCTGTACCCAATACATCGGATAACAGGTCACAGGCGTGATATTGCGCACCACGACGCTCACACATTCGGTACACCTTAACAAGTGCATCGAGGGGGACATCACGCTCAACGCTGATTGTACGTGCCTCGGTTTGTATAGGCTCGGGGGCAATATTGCGCACAGCCACATCGCGCCGTGGAATGGGGGCGAACCACTTATCACAAAGGGCGAATACTTTTTCGGCTGTGATATTACCACTCACACACAAGATTGCATTATTGGGGGCATAGTGAGCATAATAAAAAGCCTTTACCTCATCGAGTGTTGCATTTTCAATATCTTCTATGCGCATACCTATGACGGGCCATCTATAGGGATGCCGGGTATATACCACAGGGCGTATTAGTTGGTACACATCGCCGTATGGTTGATTGAGATTGCGCTGCTTAAATTCTTCTATAACGACGTGACGTTGCACATCAAGACTTTGTTGCGAAAAGTCAAGCCCCAACATTCTATCGGACTCCAGCCAAAACGCTGTTTCGATATTGTGTGTAGGTACTATCGTATAGTAGTTTGTTATATCATTGCTGGTCCAAGCATTGTTTTCGCCACCGGCAAGTTGCAGAGGCATATCAAAGTCGGGGATATTGACCGAGCCACCAAACATCAGATGTTCAAACAGGTGCGCAAACCCTGTTCGCTCGGGCGAATCATCCTTTGAACCCACATCATACAACACATTCAATGCAGTCATACGAGTATTGGCATCGTAATGATGCAATACTCGCAGACCATTGGATAGTGTATATCGTTCTACATTTATCATTCTTCGACAATCTTCATCGAGATTACCCTCACATCGGCAACAGGACGGTCGGCACGGTCGGTTTCTACCTTTTCAATTTTTTCTACCACGTCCATACCCTCAACAACCTCTCCAAAGACGGTATATGCACCATCCAAATGAGGTGCGCCACCTACAGTTGTGTAGGCTGCTTTTTGCTCGGGTGTGAGCGTAAAAGCACCCTCGCGAGCAACTTGTTGGCGAGTTTCATTGATAAGTTGTTCTTGCAACGCTTGCAAGCCGGCTTGGTCGCGATTGCGACGCATATTCATAATCTCTTCACGATGCGCAGCAACAAGTGTATTAAATACATTTTGCTCTTGTTGCATTTGCAATTGACGTTCAAATTGTCCTATTTGACCCTCGGGAATAACATTACCTGTTACAATATAGAATTGCGAGCCCGAAGAGGCTTTCTCGGGGTTTACTTGGTCGCCTTGACGTGCTGCTGCCAATGCTCCTTTTTTGTGGAAATACTTGGGGTAAACAAACTCGGCCGGAATGGTATATCCGGGATCACCCATACCCAACTGCTGTCCGGGCTTGGCATTTCGCGAATCGCCATCACCACCTTGTATCATAAATTGGTTTATAACACGGTGAAAGAGAGTACCGTCATAGTAACCCTCTTTGACAAGTTTTACAAAGTTATCACGGTGTGCAGGGGTTTCGTTATACAACTTCACAACAATATTACCCATTGTTGTTTCCATCTTTACACACACTTGTTTATTCTGCTCGGTGGCAGTTTTCTTCGATTCACAACTCATACAGAAAAAACTGAGAATTAAAATTATTAATAAATATCTTTTTGTTGTCATATACGTTTAATATTAGATTTACCATTGTTTCAACTCTTTATACAACCGTTGCACAGGCAGTCCCATAACATTGAAATAACTACCTTCGAGTGCAGTCACACCTATGTATCCTATCCACTCTTGAATACCGTATGCTCCGGCCTTGTCGAATGGCTTATATTTCGATACATAATGTTCTATTTCATCCTCATCGAGTTGGGCAAATGTAACATACGACTCAACTGCAAAAGTTCGTTGCTTGTTGCAAGTCGTCAATGCCATACCCGTAATGACTGTATGAGTCTTTCCCGATAGTTCTCGCAACATTTTACAAGCATCCTGCGCATCGGCAGGTTTACCATACACCTTACCATCAAGCCACACAATAGTATCGGCCGTAATCAGTAAAGTATCATCCTTCATCCATTGACTGTATGCTTCGGCCTTACGAGCCGCAATATATGTAGGGATTTCTACGCCTTGCAGAGTAGGGGGATATGACTCATCAATCTCGGGTAAGGAAACGACCTCATATTCTACGCCCAAGCCTCCTAACAACTCACGTCGGCGTGGCGAATTGCTGGCGAGCAAGATGTGGTATTGTGATATATTTTCGAGCATAATTACTTTTTTTACCAACCAAAAGCCTTCTCATCGTGCATCCAATTACCTTGAGCGCGTAACACTTGTTCTATAACATCGCGCGCACAACCATAACCACCATCAATCGGCGATATATATTTGGCAACATTGCATATATCGACGGCTGCATCTCGAGGACAGCAAGGCAATCCGGCTTGATTCATACACTCATAATCGGGTATATCATCGCCCATATACAAAACCTCTTCCGGATTCAATTTTACACTCTTCAGCCATTTGTTGAAGATGCTTATCTTAACCTTGGCTCCTATATATATATGCTTTACACCCAACGATTTATATCGCACGTTGATTGTTTCGGCATTGGCTCCTGTAATGATGGCTATGGGATAACCCAACTTTCTTGCCAATTGTATGGCATAACCATCTTTGATATTAACCATTCGGCTGGGATAGCCTGTACTATCGAGCGTTATAGTAGATGGCGACAACACGCCGTCTATATCAAAAGCAAAAGCCTTAATCTTGGTTAAGTCATAATCTATACGGCTCATAACTATACTATTGGTACTATTGTTGTTTGTATTTATTTATATTCTCACTTATAAGTTTATACAGCGTTGCTTCGGGGCTGTTGGTCAATAATTGCAAATGTTTATTCATAACATTCTCATCATTTCTTACAGCAGGGCCTGTTTGAGCCTGTAGGGGCGACATTATCTGCGCCTTGCGCTCGGTTTCGTGTATGAGCAGTTTCATAACATCAAAGTCCAAGCCTTGCTCTTGCAGCAACTTCTCGGCTATAGCATACATATGATTGGAAAAGTTGCAAGCAAATACAGCAGCCAAGTGCAGTGCTTGGCGTTGTTGCGAATTGATACGCTGCACATTGCGCGATAATGTAGTTGCTATCTGTTCTATCAACTTTTCATCAACGGTGTTCGAAGCCTCAACAAAAACAGGCACTTCACTCCAATCGGTTTCACGCTCCTTGCTTACCGTCTGCATAGGATACAACACCCCATAACGGCTTGTCTTACCGGCAAATACCTCCATAGGCATACTACCGGCTGTATGTATCCACAACGCATCGTTGGCAGGTATTTGTTCTATCACGCAGGGCAGGGCGTTGTCGCTTAACGAAAAGAGATATAAATCGGCATTGGGATATATACTACCCGTATCGTTGGTAAAAGTCACATCGCCACCCAAGCGAGTAGCAAGCATTTGCGCCGATTGGGTTGTACGGCTATATACTTGCTTTATGGCGTAACCTTTCTCTACAAGAGCCAACGACAATCTTGTAGCCATATTACCGGCACCGATAACTACTATTTCAAACTTACTCTTCATTATGCCAACATTACCACTTGGCAATATGCACTTTTTCCCACATCATTTTTTCCTCATCAAAGGGCTTGCGTTCCTCATCCTTGTGACCTATGGTAATGGCACAAAGAATACCCATTGTCTCGGGGATGTCGAGCATTTCACGCACAATATCTTCGGTGGCTTCATCACCCAACGAGCGATTGCGCAGTTGTATCCAACAACTACCAAGCCCCAATGCGTGAGCCTGCAATTGCATAAGAACAGCAGCAATAGAGCCATCCTCCACCCAAGCCTCACTACGGGTCATATCTACCGTTACGACTATTGTCAAAGCCGAGTTGGCTATAGGGCCTGCACCGGCATCGCGACATTGCGACAATTGTGCAAGCATAGCCTTATCTTCTACAACTACAAAGTGCCAAGGAGTTTTGCGTTTTGACGATGGTGCCATCAATCCGGCCTCAAGTATCAACTTTACATCATCACCCGATACAGGCTCATCGGTGTATTTGCGTATGCTGTGTCGTGTCAGCAATAATTCGTGAAAGTTTTCCATTATAACGATTTTAATATTGATATATGCAAATATACAACTTATTTATATTTCGCACACGATTTTTTTACAGTTAATTATACGCAAATTCATTTTTTACCGTTAATGATATAATGAGTGACTATTTCGCACACTCTTTTTACGACAGTAATATATGACTATAAGATATAAACTCATATTGATTTTATTACTTCTATGTGCAGCCATCACCTCTGTTGCGCAGGAAGTTGCCAAGATATCGGGCTCGGTAGTAGATGCCGACAATCAGCCTTTGGAATTGGCTATGATACGCATAGCCGGCACTACAATAGGCACTACATCCAATCTTGAAGGCAAGTACGAATTGAAGGTTGCCTCATCCGACTCGGTGGTAGTGATTTTCTCTTGTTTGGGTTACAAAAGCGAAGAACATCTGCTGAAAAATCCCAAAGGGAAAGTACAACTTAACGTGCAATTGCAAAAGACAAGTTTCGACCTCAACGAAGTAGTTGTCACCGAATTTCGCAAACAACAAGGCACAATGCAGAAAATCAATGCCAAAGATATGCGACTGATGCCCAACACATCGGGAGGTATCGAGGGTATGTTGGCTACATTTGCCGGTGTAAACTCCAATAACGAATTGAGTTCACAATACTCGGTGCGTGGTGGAAACTTCGACGAGAACATCGTATATATCAATGGCATAGAGATATATCGTCCCTTGCTTGTTCGCTCGGGTCAACAAGAGGGTATGAGTGTTATCAACCCCGACTTGGTATCGGGCATATCGTTCTCATCGGGTGGTTTCTCGGCCGAATATGGCGATAAGATGTCGTCGGTACTCGACATACAATACAAACGTCCCGAAGCACTCGAGGTAGCACTGACAGGTAGTTTCTTGGGTGGTACGGCATCGGTAGGGCATAATACCGGCAACTTCACACAACTGCACGGTGTGCGCTATCACACCAACTCCACGTTGTTGAGTTCTCTTGACACCAAGGGCGAGTACGACCCTTCGTACTTCGATTATCAAACCTTTATGACCTATCGCTTTAACGAAAAGTGGGAGGTTGCGCTATTGGGAAACATTGCTATCAACAACTACCAATTTACCCCTATGGAGCGCACCACATCTTTCGGTACGGCATACGACACCAAGAGTTTCACCGTCTATTTCGACGGCAAGGAGAGAGATGTTTTTGAAACATATTTCGGCTCTTTCTCTACCAACTTTACACCCAACAAGAATCACGAAATATCGTTTCAATTCTCGGCTTTCAGTTCAAACGAATATGTATCATACGACATATCGGGACAATATTGGTTGGATGAATTGGCAGCAGACGGCACTACCACTCAAGAGAATACACCGGCCAAAGGCGACTTGGGCGTGGGTACATACCACGAACACGCGCGCAATCGCCTCAAGGCATCGGTAATATCGGCTTCGCTCAAGGGTGGTCATCGAGTGGGAGCAAATGATATTCGCTGGGGTGTGACATACAATCACGAGAAGATATACGACTACTTGCGCGAGTGGGAAATGCGCGACTCTGTGGGCTACACACTGCCATACGAGGGCGATGCCATTCATATGATATACAATATCTCATCACAGCACACTCTGGCGTCCAATCGCTTATCGGCATATCTGCAAGACACTTACCGACTACGCACCGACTTTGGTTTGTTCAATTTCAATGCCGGAGTGAGATTGTCTTATTGGGACTTCAACAACGAGTGCATCGTGAGTCCTCGTGGCTCTATTACATTTATCCCCGAGAAGAACAGCAACTTTACATTTCGCGTAGCCGGAGGTCTTTACTACCAAGCCCCCTTCTACAAGGAGTTTCGCGATACGGTATCGACAGGTAATAACAACTTCGTGGTACAACTCAATGACAAAATACGCTCTCAACAATCTATCCAGATTGTAGCAGGAGGAGATTACACATTCCGAGCATTTAACCGCCCCTTTAAATTCTCTCTTGAGGCATACTACAAGAAGTTGAACGACCTTATTCCATACGAGGCAAACAACGTCAAATTGTGGTATAGTGGTAAGAATGAATCGGAGGGTTATGCAGCCGGCGTCGATATGAAATTGTATGGCGAGTTTGTGCCGGGTGTTGACTCGTGGTTGAGTTTCTCTCTGATGAAAACCGAAGAAACCATCAACGGCGTTACCGTACCACGTCCTACCGACCAACGATATAGTTTCAGCATCTTCTTCCAAGACTATGTACCCAAACTGCCAATGCTCAAACTGAGTCTTAAAGGTATCTTGTCCGATGGTCTTACATTTGGCTCTCCGTTGAAAGGTCGCACAGCCGGATACTACCGCGCACCGGCATATAAGCGTGTCGATTTGGGCGTAACATATATATTGATAGGAGCCAACGAGCAGTGGTCGAAATATGGCTTCTGGCGCAACATCAAGAGTGCCACCATAGGTGTCGATGTATTCAACTTGTTCGACTTTGCCAACGTCAATTCATATACTTGGGTAACCGATGTAAACAACATACAATATGCTGTACCCAACTACCTGACACGCCGACAACTCAACGTAAGAATCGCTATAAACTTCTAAAGACAGCACTCATACAAAGAACGAGGATGAGCAGATGCTCATCCTCGTTGCTTGTATATAAACAATCCCATTATTTCAGCCAATATTCATACTCGCCGTCCAAGCCAAAGATTGTCCAATCTTCATTCTCCAACATTATACCCTTCAGTTCCTCGAGGTGCGTATCGCCACGTTCTATCAGCAATTCTATCAACTCCAATGCACAACGCTTTTCGCCTTCAATACAATATTTATTATCGGGATTGCTCGACACGAGATTAAAGTCGATATGGTTCATCAAAATCTTAAACTCCTTCCACAAGTTTCTCTTATCGAACTTTATTTCAAGATAGGCTTGTGTATTTCCCTCTATCACTTTTGGCTCGGTTTCGTAACAATAAAAATTATGCTCCAATCGTTCCTCTTCATCCCAAGTAAGGTTCAACCAATCTTTGCCAACCTCACCGATATGAGCCGTTACGCCATAACCCAAATCAAGCGTAGTATTGGGCTTTATTTGCTCCTCGACATAGATATGATAATCCTCTCGCCGTTGTTCTCCTTCGATATAAGTATGAATCATAAGCACCGACTCTTTCTTATCGGGGTTTTCACAAGCAGTCATTTCGTGGTATTCAAATACACCTTCAAGAATCCAAGACGCCATTTCAACACCTCTTTCGGCTGCTTGTTCTACGACCTTTTTCAGTCCTGGCACATTCTCGAACAAATCTTCCAACTTGTTGAATGTTAATATCTCGGCCAAGTTGTCAAAACCTGTTGTATTATCACCGACAAAGCAGCCCTCTTTGATTCCTTGTTGCATCAATCGGACAAAGGTAGGCATATCGGTAATCGTAAGCGAAGACCAATTCCTGCACGCACTCAGTAGGGCATAGGAAGGATATAGCATCTTATAGCCGTTATCGATAGCATACTTTAATAAGGTAAGTACATAATGTCTTGCATCTGCATCATAATTACTGCCAATAGTACTCGGCGACTCTTTATGCTCAATACGCGTATCATTAAAAAGTCCTACTGCACCTTTCAGCGCATCCACTTCGGAATACTCATACACCATCGAAACCTCCTCTCGGCTGAGGTATGGGTTATCCAAATATACTGTTCCTGTTTGGAGTGAATCTCTTAAAAACGCCTTATAATTCCTACCACGCCAAGTCAAATCGACATATTGGTCTGTCACCTCATTTATTTGTGTTTTGCCACAACCACACCAATTTTCCGACTCAATAGGGAATTTTTTTACACCTGTAAGTATTATCATTCGTTGCCTTTGAGATGAATTGGCAACAGACATATCCATTGTACTGTGATTATATGTCAATCCTATCGATCGACACAAAACCTTTGAATTTTCTTCGCCCGTATAAAAATTAAATTTTTCCATAATTATTATACATAGTTAGTAATCAAAAACAAATTTAATGATAATAAGAGAGAGATAAAAGAAATGTCAACTTTTTCGATACAGGTATTTACCTCTATAAAAAATAATTATCAAAAAGCCTCTACTATAAAAAAAATAATTGTAACTTTACAAAATAATTCTATCACTATGAAAGACCTTGCAGAAAAATCATTACTCCTGTGGCAAGAGGAACAAACATTCCTCAGAAGCATCAATGCCGATACACCACAACACGAATATGAGCAGGCTCTTGTTGTGTGCGAAAACATTCACCCACACCTCATCAACAAAGTTGACAAGGCCGAATACATCGATTTTCTGTTTCTGTATGCCGACTTGTTTGAGTTGAAAGGAAATCTAAAGAAAGAGATTGATATTCAAGATGAAATAGTATCCGTTCGTCGCAAACAAGTCGATGAGAATAGGGGTGAATATCTTTCGAAACTATCCCGTTCGCTACTTCGCGCAAGTTTCCTGCATAGAGATGCCGTAAACGTACGCAAGGCCATCGACTGTATGGAAGAACACCTTGCCATAGAACGAGAAATAGCCAATGAAACCGGCCAAAACAGCAGTGAGAGTGTAGCCCTTGCCCTCTATTTTATGGCGAACACATACGCCCGATTTGGTCGCAATATTTTGGCAGAAGACACATACATCGAGGCTGTGGAGGTATATTATAACTTAATAGCCCAAGCCCACAATGTCGATGCAACGCTCATAGTATCGCAAATTCTTATAGAGTTTGCCGATTTCTATGTATCAACCGTTTTTTTCGACAAAGCCACCGACCGTTATACACAAGCCATAGAACTATTGCGCACAATAGCCCCCGAAAACGAGGAGGCTGAAACACTGCTGCAACAGCAATATATCTATATGCGCGACTTCTACGACCGCATTGACGATAAGGAAAAGAGCAATCATTACGCAGAGTTATTAAACAATCAATAAAATATTTGCTATGCTACTGACATACGAATACGACGAAACAACAACCTACGAAGTAGAAGTACCCGATGCAATGTACGAAGCTGCTTGTGGTGAAGACCCTGATGGCGAGGCTGCTTTGGCTCTTGCTTATTACATTGAGGAAGCCAATTGGGAAGCACTCGAACTAATAGCCGAATGGATGAACGAAGCCGCCGATAAGGGTAATGAAGAGGCATTGGATTGGCTCAAAGAATATTACTATGTCGATCCTGCCGAACCTTACGCTTAAACTATCTAATACCCTATATATGAATCAAAACACAAAATGTCACAATTGTGGAGCCGACCTGCAAATAACAGATCGCTTCTGCAGCCAATGTGGCAGCAAACACGAAATCACACCCTCTACCATACACGACAACCCGGCTCAACCCACCGAGCCACAAACAGAGTTGTCGCGTAGTTTGGCAATGCTCGATAATATGGAAGGTCTTGATGCCGTAAAAGAGAAAGTACACGAAATTGTAGAATTCGTGCAAAAAGATCGCATACGCACCGAGATGATGGGTTACCCCTCGCGTTTCCCTCGCAAATACCTGTTTACCGGCAACCCCTGTACAGGTCGCACCACCGTAGCCCGACTGCTGGCCAACATACTGCACGAATTGGGTGTAATGCCACAATACAAAATGATAGCCGTATGGTCGAAAGCCCTTGTAGGCAATCAGGCAGGCCATAGTGCTGCGAAAGTGCGCAACGCTGTTGACAACGCATTGGGAGGTGTATTATTCATCGATGATATACACTTACTACTCAACGAAGAAAAAGACCCATTGGTACAAGAGACAATAGATACACTGATGAGTGAACTTGCCAATCACACCGACGACCTTGTATGTATTGCGGCCGGAACACCCATCGAGGTAGAAAGAATGCTAAACGAGCATAAGGGCTTGCGCGAGAGATTCGATTGCGAACTTGTATTTGAACGATAAACATTTAAACACAAAACAGTATGGATAATCACAACAAAATAAAGGCTATAGCCAACAACACAAACAAATCGGTAAATGAACGAGTAGGCGAAATTGTTGCTTTGCATCAATCACTCGAACCATATTCCGAGGAATCATTCCAAACAGGTGTAATAGCATACGAAAGCATAAGAGAGATACTCCTTAAAGACAACTACGAGAATTGTCATATGGGCGACTTGCTGATGTGCAACGCACTCTTGGCAGAATCATATTATCGCACTCAACGCAGTTGGCTTGCCACACCTCTTGCTCAAGAGTCATACGATATGATGCTCGGAGTAGATACCGATGATGAAGAGTCACTGAAAACACTCACTGCCGTTATCGACCGTTTATGCGACATATTGAAAGGCTCGGGACACCCACGCCTGAAGATGAAACTATACGCACTGCAATATGGCTATGAGAAGAAACGCTCTGAGCCCAACGAGGATGCGCTCAAAGATGCAGCCGAGCAACTCGTTTCACTTGCCACACTCACTGCGTGCGACACTTGGTATGCACCTCTCAAAGAAGAGATTACGGCTCTTCTGGGCGAAGAGAACGTGCGAGAAATAGAACAAAACCCCTATACAGGTCACCTCAAAAAAGACCCCATCGAGTATAGCGAGGAGTACGAAGCCGTTATTGACAAAGTCGAAAAAGAAGTTAGCGACAGAATGGGCAACCAAGCCTATGCAATGGGAATGTGTTTTGAGATATGGAGCATCAAGCAAGCCATCCTTGCCGAGCAATATAATATCGAGTGGAAAACACCTTCGCAGATGAATCCTCGTGTAATGTTTGACTAAACAACAACACACTATTACAATATAAAAACGCTCTTTTTGGTCGATAAATTACCCCTGTTTGTCGAAAAGAATTGTTTATAATGTAATGTGTAACTATATTTGTAGTGTGTTAAAACACATAATAACCTTTTCATCATAAATTAATTTGGGAATAGCCTACTGCGTGAGCAATGGGCTATTTTTTTATTTATACTTGTGCTATAACTAATTGACAATCGAACACCGGAAGAATAGAGCAAGGGGGGATGTTGAGAAATTACACCCCTCAACAACAATAAACAATCGACTAATTTTACAATTTCACTTGCTGCTGTACCGATTCTTCGTGAATAGCCTGCAATACATTCTTAACAAACTCGGGATTAATACCCAACACCTCGGCTTGCGACATACGTTTCTGTAATATTTCGTCGTAACGCTGCGCTTGCAAGACAGGCATATTTTGTTCTTTCTTGTATGCACCAATTTCGCGTGAGATACGCATACGCTCGGCCAACAAGTCCAACAATTGATTGTCTATACCGTCAATCTGACGGCGCAACTCGGTGAGTGTTTCGGTCATCAACGATGTTTCGCGCACAACAAGTTGGGCAAGGACATCGCGCAACATCGAGGGCGTAAGTTGCTGTGCTGCATCGCTCAAGGCCTCATCGGGACAACAATGCGACTCGATGATAAGACCCTCAAACCCCAAGTCGAGGGCTTGTTGTGCAAGAGGAGCAATCAGTTCACGACGGCCACCTATGTGGCTGGGATCGCCTATGTTGGGCATTTGAGGCATTCGCCTACGCAACTCAATGGGGATGTGCCAATGGGGTAGGTTGCGATAGAGGTGTTTCTCGTATGATGTAAATCCACGATGCACTGCAGCAATACGACGCACACCGGCATTATAAAGTCGTTGTATAGCACCTATCCACAATTCAAGATCGGGATTGACAGGATTCTTAACCAAGACCGGCACATCAACACCCTGCAAGGCATCGGCAATCTGCTGCATTGCAAAAGGACTTGCCGTAGTACGCGCACCTATCCACAATATATCCACACCGGCATCAAGAGCCTCTACTATGTGTTGTTCGGTAGCAACCTCGGTGGCAGTGAACATACCTGTTTCCTGCTTAACTCGCTTAAGCCACGACAGTCCCACGCTGCCGACACCCTCGAAACCACCGGGCTTGGTGCGAGGCTTCCATATACCTGCACGAAACACTTTTACGCCCATATCGGCCAATTGGGTTGCCGTATCAAGCACTTGACGCTCGCTCTCGGCACTACACGGGCCGGCAATGACCAACGGCGACTTGTCGGGCATCACATTCGGGGGTAGTATAGGATATATGTCGGTCATAACAATCGTATTGAGTTTTTTAGGCATAATTACCACGCAGCCTAATACGGTGCGAAGATAGCGTAAAAATATTTATCTGAAAAATGAAAGAGATATATTTGTAACATTTGGCAAAAAATGATTACCTTTGAAAGCAAAATATATAAGTATGGAAACATCACAAAAAATATTGAGTCGCCAACTACACGATGCATTTGTAACAACACTTATGAAAGTGCGCTCGCACGGCTTGTTACTGAGCGATATGTATGTAAAATTGGCAGACAGTGAAGATGCCCTCCTTGTCATTTATGATGATGCCGATAATGTATTGACCGAGACGCAATTGAGTGCGTGGGACGAATGGAAATCGGAACTTTCAGACGACAACGTTCAAGCCTCTTTCATAGGCTTACTGACCGATACCGTCAACACGCCCGAGTTGTCCGATCTCTTTGCCGAGATGGAGTATAACGGCCCGTTCTCACTGTTATTGGTCGATGACGAGATGAACGTAATAAGCGAAATTCTAACCATTGACAAGGAAAATATCCTGCTCGGTGACGAGTTTTGGGAGAAAATGGACAAGGAACTTGATGAGTTCTACGAAAAACTGATGAGTGACATCAAGTATAAATAACACCTCATATTCTCTCATACACAAAATAATATAGGGTAGGAGAGTTAAAAAAATTGTTATAATTGTTTGAATATCGAAAGATAAGCACTAATTTTGCACTCTCTTACCAATTACCCCTCTGCAACGAGGGGTTGATTGTGTTATGAAAACAAAAATATTAACTTATAATATCGACTATAAATGAACGTTTCGCACAACAGCATTGACAAATTGAATGCAGTAATCTCTATTGAGATTGAGAAAGCCGACTATGCAGAAAGAGTAAAAAAATCACTCCGTTCATACGGTGAGCGTGCCAATATTCCCGGTTTCCGTCGTGGTCACGTACCCTACGGAATGTTGGTTAAGATGTTTGGCAAATCGGTTAAGGCCGAAGAAATTAACCGTCTTGTATCGGAATCACTCTACAACTATATCAGTGACAACAAATTGAACATCCTTGGCGAGCCTATGACTGCCGAAGATCAAACTATCGACCTCGACGCCGAGGAGAACTTCACATTCAAGTTTGACATCGCATTGGCTCCCGAAATCAACGTAACAGTTGACAAAAACATCAAAGTACCTTACTACAACATCGCAGTAAGCGACGATATGGTAGCAAAACAAGATGAGATGTTCCGTCAACGTCAAGGCAAGCAACTTACCGTAGAGGCTGTTACCGAAGAGCGCGACCTCGTGAAAGGCTCAATGGTAGAACTTGAGAACGGTGCTGCCAAAGAGGGTGGTATTGTAGTAGAAAGCACAATCCTTTCACCTGCATATATCAAAGAGGAGAAAGAGAAATTCAACGGTGTAAAAGTTGGTGACAAAGTTGTATTCAATCCCGCAGCAGCCTGCCAAGATTCAGTAGGCGAGTTGGCTTCAATGCTCAACATCGACCGTGAGGCAGCAGCCAATGTTAAGAGCGACTTTGAAATGACTGTAACCGAAATCACGCACCTCCAACCTGCCGAGCACGACCAAGAATTTTTCGATGGCATCTTTGGCAAAGACAACGTTAAGAGTGAAGAAGAATATACAGCCAAAGTACGCGAAATGATTGCAGCACAATTGGCTCCCGAGAGCGACTATCGCTTTGGCATCGATGCACGCAAAGCCATCGAAACAGCCGTAGGCGAGATAGAGTTGCCCTCCGAGTTCCTCAAACGCTGGTTGGTAGCCACCAATGAAAAATATACCGATGAGAACATCGCCGAAGAGTATGGCAAGATGGAAGCCGACCTCAAATGGCATCTCATCAAAGAGCATATCGCCAAAGCATTTGAAGTGAAAGTTGCTGATGAAGACCTCAAAGCACTTGCTATGAGCGTAACACGTCAACAATTTGCTCAATACGGTATGACCAACGTACCCGACGAACTCTTGGAAAACTACTTACAAGAGATGCTCAAGAGCAAGGAGTCACGCTCGCAATTGATAGATCGTGCTACTGAAGCCAAGATTCAAACTGCTATCAAAAACGCCGTTACTCTCGAAGAAAAAGAGATCAGCACCGAAGATTTCGGCAAACTTTTTCAAGAATAATCTATAATACATTAAATAAAATAGCCCGATATGCCTTTCATATCGGGCTATTTTTATATCTTTGTTCAATAATTGATACTAACAATACAAAAATAGCGGTAAAAAAGGTTGCAAGGCATCGACAACCTATTATACAATCATTTTTTTTTGCTATATTTGCCCTTAAACGCAAATAAACAATCAAAACGAAACATCGATATGAATAACGACTTTAGAAAATTTGCTGTACAGCATTTGGGTATGAATGGTCTTGCATTCGACCAATATTCACAACACATCAGCAATAGTTATCTTTCGCCCTCTATTATGGAGGAACGTCAACTCAACGTTACACAAATGGACGTATTCTCTCGATTGATGATGGATCGTATTATATTCCTCGGAACACCCATCGATGACTATACAGCCAATGTAATACAAGCACAGTTACTCTATTTAGACAGTGCCGACCCGGGTAAAGATATATCAATTTATATCAACAGCCCCGGTGGATCGGTATATGCAGGATTGGGCATATACGACACTATGCAATATATCGGTTGCAACATATCGACAATATGCACCGGTATGGCAGCATCGATGGCAGCCGTATTGTTGGTAGCAGGCGAGAAAGGCAAACGCTTTGCCTTGAAGCACTCGCGCGTAATGATACACCAACCTATGGGTGGCGCACAAGGTCAAGCATCGGACATTGAGATTACTGCTCGCGAAATACAGAAACTAAAGAAAGAACTATATACCATTATAGCCGACCACTCGGGTAACGACTACGACAAAGTGTGGCGCGACTCCGACCGTGACTATTGGATGACTGCGCAAGAGGCCTTCGAATATGGTATGATAGACAAAGTGCTTATCAAAGAGAAAAAGTAAGGTATGGCTAAAAAAGAAGATACCGAAAAATGTTGTCTTTGTGGCCGAGGTGAAACAGCCACACGCCCGCTCCTCACAGGTCGTCACGGCTCGGTATGCTCGGAATGTGTGCAACAAGCATACAATCTGTGCAAGGATGCAGGGTTGGTAAATACTCACGATAAGAAAGGTCCTGCAGGCAAGTGGGACCTTGACTTCGATTCACTGCCACGTCCCACTGAGTTGAAAGCATTTCTCGACCAATATGTAATAGGTCAAGATGATGCCAAGCGTTACCTTTCGGTAGCCGTTTACAACCACTACAAGCGTCTGCTACAGCCCAAGGATATACAGGGCAAGGATGATGTAGAGATAGAAAAATCGAACATCATAATGGTAGGTCGCACCGGTACAGGAAAGACCCTCTTGGCTCGTACAATTGCCAAGATGCTCAAAGTACCCTTTGCCATCGTAGATGCCACCGTACTTACCGAAGCCGGTTATGTAGGCGAGGACGTAGAGAGCCTGCTCGTACGATTGTTGCAAGCCACCGACTATGATGTTGCAGCCGCCGAGCGAGGAATTGTCTTTATAGACGAAATAGACAAGATAGCCCGTAAAGGCGACAATCCCTCCATCACACGCGACGTGAGTGGCGAAGGTGTGCAACAAGGATTGCTCAAACTCTTGGAAGGCTCGGTAGTGAACGTACCACCACAAGGAGGTCGTAAGCATCCCGAGCAAAAGATGATATCGATCGACACCAAGAACATCCTGTTTATATGTGGTGGCGCATTCGAGGGCATTGAGCGCAAGATTGCTATGCGCCTCAATACACACGTTGTAGGATACAACAACGCAGCAATACAGCAAGTCGATCGCGACAATATGTCAATATGTAGCACCCCAAGACCTGCGAGCATTCGGTTTGATACCCGAGATTATAGGTCGTCTGCCTGTACTCACATATCTTGAACCACTTGATGCACCTGCTTTGCGTCGTATCCTCACCGAGCCTCGCAACTCTATCATCAAACAATATATCAAACTATTTGAAATAGACGGTGTAAAATTGACCTTCGACGACGATGTACTCGATTATGTTGTAGAGAAAGCCATACAATACAAACTCGGAGCAAGAGGCTTGCGCTCGATTGTCGAAACAATTATGATAGATGCTATGTATGAAATACCGGCATCAAAGAGCCGCAAGTTGCATATAACACGCCAATATGCCGCCGAAAAGTACGAAAGAGCAAATAGTTTGCATATATCGTAAAAATTTTTGCCAAAAAAGTTGGTAGAGTTCGCAGGTTATTTATAAATTTGTTTTGGGTATTAAAAACGCCCTATAAGGTATCATCACAAATACTAAATTATGGCTGCAAAAAACAATTTAGTCGAAGCCTTGAAACTAAATTTCGGATTCGACACATTCAAAGGCAATCAAGAAGCAATCATCCGTAATCTGCTGGATGGGAAAGACACATTTGTCCTAATGCCCACCGGTGGAGGAAAATCGTTATGCTACCAATTACCATCGCTAATGCTCGATGGTACAGCAATTGTCATATCGCCACTGATAGCCTTGATGAAAAATCAAGTAGATGCTATGCGCAACTTCAGCGAAGAAGACGGAGTTGCTCACTTCATCAACTCTTCACTGAACAAAGCAGCCATTGACCAAGTAAAGAGTGACATACTTTGTGGCAAGACCAAGTTGCTATATGTAGCACCCGAATCACTCACAAAAGAGGAGAACATCGAATTTCTCAAGCAAGTAAACATATCATTCTATGCAGTAGATGAGGCACACTGTATATCGGAATGGGGTCACGACTTCCGTCCCGAATATCGTCGCATAAGGCCTATCATCAACGAGATTGGCTACAAGCCTGTTATAGCCCTTACAGCGACTGCTACGCCCAAGGTGCAGCACGATATACAGAAGAACCTCGGTATGATTGACGCGGCTGTTTTCAAGTCGTCGTTCAATCGCCCCAACCTCTACTATGAAGTACGTCCCAAGACATCCAATGTCGATAAAGACATAATCAAATACATCAAACAACAAGAAGGAAAGTCGGGCATTATATACTGCCTCAGTCGTAAGAAAGTAGAGGAACTTGCCGAATTGCTATGCGTAAACGGCATCAAAGCACTGCCATATCACGCCGGTATGGACTCTGCCACACGTTCCGAGAATCAAGATGCATTCTTGCTTGAAAAAGTAGATGTTATTGTAGCAACCATAGCATTCGGTATGGGTATCGACAAGCCCGATGTACGCTATGTTATACACTACGACATACCCAAGAGCCTCGAAGGCTACTACCAAGAAACAGGTCGTGCCGGTAGAGATGGTGGCGAAGGTCAATGCTTAACCTTCTACATCAATAAAGACCTGCAAAAACTCGAAAAATTTATGCAAGGCAAGCCTATTGCCGAGCAAGAGATAGGCAAACAATTACTTATGGAAACGGCAGCATACGCCGAATCATCATTGTGTCGTCGCAAACTACTCCTGCACTACTTCGGAGAAGAGTACAAAGGAGATAATTGCGGCAATTGCGATAACTGTTTAAATCCTAAAAAACAAGTGGAAGCAAAAGACCTTTTATGTGCCGTTATTGAAACGGTAATTGCACTCAAAGAAGAATTTAAAACCGAATATGTCATCGATGTAATTATGGGTAAGAAAACCAACCAAATATCGGCTTATCGCCACGACGAATTGGAGGTATTTGGCTGTGGACAAACCGAAGATGACAAGACGTGGAATGCCGTAATACGACAAGCACTCATAGCCGGTTATCTTGTCAAAGAGATTGAAAATTACGGACTACTGAAAGTAACCGAAGAGGGTAAGTCGTTCTTGAACAAGCCTCAACCATTCAAGATTGTGAAAGATACCGACTTCGAAGAGATGGAGGAAGAGATACCCATCAAAGGTGGAGCATCGTGCGCTGTCGATCCCGAATTGTTCTCGATACTGAAAGACTTGCGCAAGAAAATGGCAAAACGCCTTGAACTGCCACCTTACATTATCTTCCAAGACCCATCGCTCGAGGCTATGGCAACCACATATCCCATAACACTCGAAGAGTTGCAAAACATTCCCGGAGTGGGAGCCGGCAAGGCCAAACGCTACGGCGAAGAGTTTATAAAAGTTATAAAACTACACGTCGATGAGAATGAGATAGAACGCCCCGAAGACTTGCGCGTGCGCACAATTGCCAACAAGTCGAAACTGAAGGTTTCTATCATTCAAGCCATCGACCGTAAGATAGCCCTCGACGAGTTGGCCGAATCAAAAGATTTAGACTTCGACGAACTACTCGATGAAGTGGAGGCCATTGTATATTCAGGCACCAAAATCAATATCGACTATTTCCTACGCGAAATTATGGAAGACGACCATATTGAGGAGATATTTGAATATTTCAAAGAGAGCGAAAGCGACAGTCTTGAGGAGGCTATCAACGAATTTGGAATGGATTATACCGAGGAAGAGATACGCCTTATCCGTATCAAGTTCCTCTCGGAAATGGGTAATTAAAGATTTACTACCAATATAATATATGAAGCATATACGCAATTTTTGCATCATTGCACACATCGACCACGGTAAAAGCACTCTTGCCGACCGTTTGCTCGAATTTACCAACACCGTAGCCGGCAAGGACCTGCAAAATCAAGTCCTCGACGATATGGATCTTGAGCGCGAGCGAGGCATCACAATCAAGAGTCACGCTATACAAATGGAGTATGTGTACAAAGGCGAAAAATTTGTACTTAACCTCATCGACACCCCGGGACACGTTGACTTTTCATACGAAGTATCACGTTCGATAGCCGCTTGTGAAGGCGCACTACTTATTGTCGATGCTACACAAGGCATTCAGGCACAAACAATTTCAAACCTCTATATGGCTATAGAGAACGACTTGGAGATTATCCCCGTCGTTAACAAGGTAGACCTTGAGAGTGCTATGCCCGAAGAAGTAGAAGACCAGATTATTGAACTATTGGGCTGCGACCGCGATGACATTATTCGCGCAAGTGGCAAAACAGGCATCGGTATAGAAGATATACTCGCTGCTATTATCGAGCGTATTCCTGCTCCCGTAGGCGATGTGGATGCTCCACTGCAATGTCTTATTTTCGACTCGGTATTCAACCCATTCCGAGGCATCATTGCTTACTTCAAGATATGCAACGGAACAATTCGCAAAGGCGACTTGGTAAAATTTGTTGCAACGGGCAAGGAATATGATGCCGACGAAATAGGTGTACTGAAACTCGATATGTCGCCACGCGACCAACTCAGTGCCGGTGACGTAGGCTACATCATATCGGGCATCAAGACCTCGCGCGAAGTAAAAGTGGGCGATACAATTACCCACGTTCAACGCCCTTGCGATGCTGCAATAGACGGTTTCGAGGAGGTAAAGCCAATGGTATTTGCTGGTGTATATCCCATTGAAACAGAGGACTATGAAAACCTGCGCTCCTCGTTAGAGAAACTACAACTCAACGATGCCTCGCTCACATTCCAACCCGAGTCGTCTGTAGCATTAGGATTCGGTTTCCGTTGTGGATTCCTCGGACTGCTCCATATGGAGATCGTGCAAGAACGTCTCGACCGCGAGTTCGATATGGACGTTATCACCACAGTGCCCAACGTGTCGTATATGGTATATGACAAAAAAGGCAACAAGAGCGAGGTACACAACCCCTCGGGCTTACCCGATATAACCCTTATCGACCATATCGAGGAGCCATACATCAGGGCATCGGTCATTACAGCCACCGACTATATAGGTCCTATTATGACACTGTGCCTCGGCAAGCGTGGCGAACTTATCAAGCAAGAATATATCTCGGGAAATCGTGTAGAACTTATATATGATATGCCTTTGGGAGAGATAGTTATCGACTTCTACGATAAGTTGAAATCGATATCAAAAGGCTATGCTTCGTTCGACTATCACATACACGACTATCGCGAGAGCAAACTGATAAAACTCGACATCCTGCTCAACGGCGAGAGTGTCGATGCACTATCAACCCTCACACACGTCGATAATGCCGTATCATTTGGTCGTCGTATGTGCGAGAAACTCAAGGAGTTGATACCACGCCAGCAATTCGATATTGCCATACAGGCAGCCATCGGAGCAAAAATCATCGCTCGCGAAACAATCAAGGCCGTACGCAAGGATGTAACTGCCAAGTGTTACGGTGGTGATATCAGCCGTAAGCGCAAACTGCTTGAGAAACAAAAGAAAGGTAAAAAACGTATGAAACAAATAGGTACTGTAGAGGTGCCACAAAAAGCATTCCTCGCTGTACTGAAACTTGACTAATAAGAATAAATTATGAGTGACCAACGCTACAATTTGCGTGGTGTTTCGGCTTCGAAAGAAGATGTACACAACGCCATTAAGAATATAGATAAAGGTATATTTCCTCGCGCATTCTGTAAGATCATCCCCGACATATTGGGTGGTGATGCCGAGTACTGCAACATTATGCACGCCGACGGCGCAGGTACTAAATCGTCGCTTGCCTATATGTATTGGCGCGAAACAGGCGACCTCTCGGTATGGAAAGGCATTGCACAAGATGCGCTAATTATGAATATCGACGACTTGTTGTGTGTAGGTGCCACCGACAACATACTTGTATCGTCAACAATAGGTCGCAACAAGTTGCTTGTTCCGGGCGAAGTAATTTCGGCCATCATCAATGGTACCGAGGAGTTACTTGCCGAACTGCGTGCTATGGGTGTTAACGCATACGCCACAGGTGGTGAAACTGCCGACGTTGGCGACCTTGTGCGCACAATTATTGTTGACAGCACCGTAACTTGTCGTATGCGCCGTGCCGATGTCATAGACAATGCCAATATCGCTGCCGGTGATGTGATTGTAGGTATGGCATCATACGGACAAGCCACTTACGAAAAAGAATACAACGGAGGTATGGGCAGCAACGGACTTACATCGGCTCGTCACGACGTATTTGCCAAGTATCTTGCCAAAAAATATCCCGAAAGTTTCGACAACGCAGTACCCGATGAGTTGGTGTATTCAGGTGGATTAAAGTTGACCGACAGCGTAGAAGGCGTAGATATAGACGCCGGCAAATTGGTACTTTCGCCCACACGCACTTATGCCCCCGTTATAAAGAAACTGCTCGATGTAATGCGTCCTCGCGTTCACGGTATGGTACACTGTTCGGGTGGTGCGCAAACAAAGGTTATGCACTTTGTTGAAAACAAGCGAGTTATCAAGGACAATCTATTCCCCATACCCCCTCTGTTCAAGACCATTCAAGAGCAATCGGGTACCGATTGGAAAGAGATGTACAAAGTATTCAATATGGGTCATCGTATGGAGATATATGTATCGCCCGAGGATGCAGCACAAGTAATCGAGGTGGCTCGCGAGTTTGGTATCGACGCACAAATTGTAGGTAGAGTAGAGGAGTGCGACCACAACGAACTCATCATAGAGTCGGAAACAGGAAGATATATATATTAAACTACATATAATTCAAAATTCTACACATTATGTTGGTTATCGGAATTGCCGGAGGTACCGGCTCGGGAAAGACAACTGTTGTTCGCAAGATTGTAGAGAGTTTTTGCGACGGCGAAGTAGCAGTAATTCCACAAGACTCTTATTACAGAGATAGCAGTCATCTGCCCCTTGAGGAACGACTCAAACTCAACTTTGACGAGCCGGCTGCGATAGAATGGGAATTACTTGTCGAGCAGTTGCAACAACTCAAGGCAGGTAAAGCCATCGAGCAACCCACATATTCTTATCTCACTTGTACCCGACAACCCGAAACCATCCACGTTGAGCCTCGCGACATAGTTATTGTAGAGGGCATACTCATCTTGTGCGACCCGGCCTTGCGCGATATGCTCGATATGAAGATTTTTGTTGATGCCGACAGCGATGAACGACTAATACGAGTTATCAATCGCGACATCATTGAGCGTGGCCGTACGGTAGAAATGGTGATAGAGCGTTACGAACGCATATTGCGTCCTATGCACCTGCAACTATTGAGCCTACCAAACGTTATGCCGACCTTATTATCCCTCAAGGTGGTCATAATCAAGTTGCTATCGATATGATGAAAGATTATATATCGCACAAACTCAACAGATAACAACACACAACAGCACATTACCAACCAAATGAATAAGAGGGATGCAAAATATAGGTTTTGCACTCCCTCTTTTTGTTGAATACAATAGAGATTATGCCACGAAACAAAGGACACTACCTTACAACACTGCTACTGTTCCTTGCCATAATCATAGGTACAAGCAGTTGTAACCTGCACAGTAGCAATAAAAACCCCGAAGCCGGCTACGACCTCGACTCAATAAAGAGTAGGGGAGAGTTGCGCGTTCTCACCTTATCGAGTTCCACTTCATATTTTATATATAAAGGTGAAGAGCGAGGCTACGAATATGAGTTAGCCAAGCGTTTGGCCGATGACTTGGGTGTAGAGTTGAAAATTATTGTGGCTCACAATATGTCACAACTTACCGAAATGCTGCTCGACAGCGTAGGCGACCTTATTGCATTCGACATACCCATTACAGGCGACACCAAGACAACACTGCTACATTGCGGTCCCGAGCGCATCAACGCACAAGTGGTTGTACAATCCGACAAAGACCCCATATCGGATGTTGTGGAATTGGTTGGCAAAGATGTTTATGTGGAACGAGGCAGCAAATACGAGGAGCGCATCAACAACCTGAACAAAGAGTTGGGTGGAGGCATCAACATACATTGCATCAATCGTGATACTATTGTTACCGAAGACCTCATAGAGATGGTATCGAAAGGCGAAATTCCTTTTACACTTGCCGATGAAACATTGGCTCGGCGCAATCGCACCTATTACAACAACATCGACATATATCTGCCCGTAAGTTTTCCACAACGCTCGCAATGGGCAGTGCGCAACGACACACCACTATTGGCACAAGCCATCGATGAATGGACAGCGCGAAACAAGGATACAGAAGAGATAAAAGCCATATCACAACGATATTTCGAGTCAAGTAAGCGACATTCATCATCTACCATTCTCTCTATCGCACAAGGGCGCATATCGGAATACGACGAGATATTCAAATCGGAAGCCGCCAAGATTGGTTGGGATTGGCGACTATTAGCCTCTATAGCCTACCACGAGTCACGATTCGACCCATCGGTCATATCGTGGGCAGGAGCAAGAGGCATTATGCAACTGATGCCGGCCACAGCAGCAGCATTCGGGTTGGGTATGGATAGCATAGCCCTACCGGCACCCAATGTAGAGGCAGCCGTTAAATCAATTAAATCGTTGGAAAACAGCCTGCAACGCATTAACGACCAAAGCGAACGCCTGAAATTCATTATTGCAGCATACAACTGCGGCATAGGACACGTATTCGATGCACTTGCACTTGCCGACAAATATGGCAAAAACACACAACAGTGGTATGGCGAGGTAGAAGAAGCGATGCTGATGAAGGGCAATCCGGCCTATTTCAACGATGAAGTATGTCGCTTTGGCTACTTCGGAGGAAGGCAAACAACCACCTATGTGCGCGAAGTAATGAGCCTATACGACTACTATTGCGAAAAAATACCAAAATAAATGTCTAAAAATAGGGGCAAAATATAGTTTAAATCGAAAAAAATCACGATATTTGCAACCGTTTTGCAGATAGAGAGCAAGAATATATACTCCGAAGCAGTTTTTTTGGAGATATGTTTTTGAAAAACAATAAAAAAGCCATATATTTGCAATTCAAAAAATTAGAAAAAACATATTAATATAATCGTAAAACGTACAACAATGACAAAAGCTGACATCGTAAACGAGATTTCTAAAAGCACAGGTATTGAGAAAGTAGTAGTTCTTGAAACAGTAGAGAAATTTATGGAGACAGTAAAAGAGTCTTTGGGTAAAGGTGAGAACGTATATTTGAGAGGCTTTGGTAGTTTCATCGTTAAGCAACGCGCTCAAAAGACTGCTCGCAACATATCACAGAAAACTACTATTATCATACCCGCACACAATATTCCCGCGTTCAAACCCGCCAAAACTTTTATGAACGAGGTAAAATAATAAGTGGAAATATTTAACTTTTAAAACATAAAACTATGCCTAACGGTAAAAAAAGAAAAGGTCACAAGATGGCCACTCACAAACGCAAAAAAAGACTCAGAAAGAATCGTCATAAGAAGAAATAAGAATTATTTCTATTCTTTTGATTGACAAAACTTTCAAGTGCAATCGTCGAAAAGAACAAACTTATTGATTGTTTCGTCATAAGTTTGTTCTTTTTAATTTTTCTAAAAGGCTCAATGGGGGACAAGCCTATCATAATGTTCCCCAAGTAACCAATAATACAAATTATGTCATCGGAACTCGTAGTTGACGTACAACCCAAAGAAGTTTCTATTGCACTTCTTGAGGACAAACGCCTCGTAGAATTGCAGAAGGAACCTCACAATATATCGTATGCCGTAGGCAACATATATTTGGGGCGGGTCAAGAAGTTGATGCCGGGTCTGAATGCAGCATTTGTCGATGTAGGTTACGAAAAGGATGCATTCCTGCATTACCTCGATTTGGGTCCCTATTTCACAACGTCGGCAGTTTACACCAAGACACAACGTGGTGAAGGGAAAAAGAATATCCCACTATCGAAATTCACAATGCAGAAGCCTCTCGATAAAGAGAGTTCCATTACAGATGCACTCTCGGTCGGACAAGAGATTCTTGTACAGATTACCAAAGAGCCCATTTCGACCAAAGGCCCTCGACTCACAGCCGAGATTTCTTTTGCCGGTCGATTCTTGGTACTTATACCCTTTGCCGACAAAGTATCTGTATCACAAAAAATCAAATCGAGCGAAGAACGCGCTCGACTGCGACAACTCATACAGAGCATCAAGCCCAAGAATTTCGGTGTCATAGTGCGCACAGTAGCCGAAGGCAAGCGCGTAGCCGAACTTAACAACGAGATGAAGTCGCTCGTAAAAAGTTGGGAAGAGAGCCTCGAATATGCCCGTCGCAAAGAAAAAGCACCGGCTATAATCTACGAAGAGACCAGCCGTGCAGTAGGAATGTTGCGCGATATATTCAGCCCATCGTTCGAGAATATATATGTAAATGACAGGGCTACATATCAGCAAATTCACAACTATGTAAGCATCATTGCCCCCGAATTGCAAGGTATCGTTAAGTTGTACGAAGGTGAATTACCTATTTTCGACAATTTCGGGTTGACAAAACAAGTTAAATCTTCATTTGGCAAGACTGTATCGTTCAAGAGTGGAGCATATATCATTATAGAACACACCGAAGCCTTGCACGTTATAGACGTAAACAGTGGCAATCGTTCTAAAAACGCCACCAACCAAGAGAGTAATGCCATTGAAGTAAACCTTAATGCCGCCGAGGAGATAGCACGACAATTGCGTCTGCGCGATATGGGAGGTATCATTGTCATCGACTTCATCGATATGAACGAAGCCGAAAACCGACAACGCCTCTACGACCGTATGCGCGAACTGATGGCTACCGATAGGGCTCGTCACAACATACTGCCCCTTACAAAATTCGGACTGATGCAAATCACTCGCCAACGCGTAAGACCTGCCCTCGACATTACTACAAGCGAGGAGTGCCCCACCTGCCACGGCAAAGGCTCTATACAACCTTCTATGCTATTCACCGACCGTCTGGAGGACAAGATAGCATATATGGTACTACAACTCAAGAAAAACGACTTCAAGCTGCATTTGCATCCTTATGTGGCTGCCTATATTGACAAAGGAGGATTATTCTCGCTGAAATGGCAATGGAAACGCAAATACTCATTCCGTTTCAAGATTATCCCCGACCAATCGCTGGCTCTGCTCGAATATCGATTCTTCGACAAAGACCGTAACGAAATTGACCTGCAAGAAGAGGTTGAGATAAAACACAAATAAATACCTCTCTCTTAAAGTACACACACGCGATAGCCTCCATCGGCTATCGCGTGTGGCGTTTATGGGGTAGGGCCAATAACTAATACTTTTACCCTATAGAAAATATATCAAATTTAAGTAACTAAAAGAGGCCGAGCCAAAATTTTATTTTGACACGGCCTCACATTACAAACTCCCTTCTATTTATAAAACGGGAAGGTAATTTATTACTTTTTGTATGTTACAGTATATACAGGTCTTCCGTCTTGAGTTGTACTCTCACTAATAGTATAGGCCTCAGGCAATTCAATCTTATCATTATGGAATACTTGACCATCAAGGAAAGCTCCTTGATAAAATGACCAAGGACGAAGATAATCGGGTGTAGTAGGCAGCATACAGCCCTCATCACCCCAAGCAGGATTGGCACCAACAAAAGTACCACCGTAAACATAAAGATTATTAGAACTTTTATTGAGCAACTTATCTATATTGTTTTTATACGCAACTCGGGTCAAATTTGCATCTTTACTGCTATTACGATTGGCTACATCAGCAGCTGTTTCGCTGAATTTACCGGGATCTGCATTATCATCATAATAACCACCATCAAAGTAACCACCATTGATAGTTACTACTGTTTCAAAGTCACCAGTATAAGCATCAATCATACCTGCAACCTTATTGGCGGGAGTTCCGTCAGGAACACTTCTTATAAAAGTACCATTTTCGATAACAACGTTACCATGAGGCACAAGCAAAGTTGTAGATGGATTAGTAATATTTACTGTACCATTACCTTCTATAACAAAATATCCATTAACATTTCTTTTCAAAAAGAAAACCGGATTAATGCTAGGATCATTTACGGTAGTAATGGTCTTTCCATTCATATCTAAACGAATATCTACGTCGGGATTATCAAACAAAAGAGATTCATCAAGGGTAAAATCAGACATAAGCACTATTGTTCCACTATACTCAAGTGCTGCTTCAAACTCGGCAGTATTTGAAATAGGAGTAACATGTTCTTCTACAACATACCATTTTCCACCACATTTAACAGCGTGATATCCTGAAGCAACCCAAGCAGAAGGATCGAAATCAAAAATTCCACCCGATATAATCACATTACCGTCGCCAACAATACCGGCTGCATATTCACTATTTGTCGAAGGTTTTCCGAATGTACCACCGGTTACATACACAGTAGTACCTGTACCGGCATAGATATAAGCACACTCTTGATCGGGTGTGTTTTCAAGACCAAATTCACCACCTGTGATAGTTGCTGTACTTCCGGCATCTACAAGGCTGAACAGATAACTACCACCTGCATTGGCACTATTAATATCTAATTTACCACCGTTGTAGATTAAGTTTGCGCCATTTGTTACTTCAATACCACCACAATTCGAGTTTATGGTACCACCTTCACCGTTAATGGTGGCTGTTCCGTTAGTAACAGAAATAGCATAATCAGTAGTTGTGCCGGCAGTAAGGGTTGCATTATTTTCAAAGTTAAGAATGAAATCGGCTCTCACATTCAGGTTAGAAACAGTGATATCATTTTCCAAGTTATATGTTCCACCAAATGTTGTAAGAAATTCAAGTTCTTGCTCAAGAGTTCCGTCGGAATATACAAAATCTCCGTCGTACTCTTTGTCAATAGTAATATTGAACTGAATGTCACCGGTCAAAATCTTACCAAGAATGTTAGTTCTCCAGTTGCGACGTACAGGGGCACCATTAAGACCCTCTTCAAACACGATAGGAGCGCCGTTTGTGGGTATAAATGTATATTTAAGGCCTTGTAAAAGTGCTTTATCGGTACCCAACAATCCGTTTGCATCTTCAGTATCGTCGTGATCAGCTACCAAAATGTAACTCATAGAGAGCCAATAGAACTCTTCTGACAAACCGTCATTATTAGTATCGACTTTCAATCTTTCGCCTTGAGGTATGACATTTTCTTTATATGTTACAACAACATCGGTTGTTTCGTCACCCACCTTACCTGTAAGCAAGTTTATAGAGGTGGCTGCTTCCTTGATAACTACCGACGACTTCTCGATAGTAATACCCGAAGCAACAGCAGCCTCCCAATCCTCCTTTGTTACACCCATATTGATTTGAGCAAAAGGACGTTTCAAGGTAACATTTATCTCCTTATTACCTTCAACTGTAAAAGTTTTTGTAGCATAGAATGCATCGCGAGTTTCGTCGTTGTTAACGTCGCCATCTGCTCCGTTTGTGTAATCTACTTGTACGGCAGTAAGATCATTGGTGTTATAAGCATCACAATTGGGATTTTGTGCCCAGAACACCATTGTGTAAGTTTGCCCCTTGGTCAATGACACGTTAATTTTGTCGGTCAAACCATTTTTAAAGGCCGATTCAGTAACATATTGTCCATTAGCATCAACTAACTCACCGTTAATATTTACATTTTTCAGCAGATTTAAGTTTGCATCATAAATAGCACAAACCAACTTATCGGCACTCTCTCCATCACTGATGGCACGAGTGGCGATACCACCCTCAAGACCTAGAGAAATAGTCACTTGGTCATCATTCACCGGCTGAACTGTTTCCAGTTCATCATTACACGATGTTGCAAACAGCATACCCGATGCCGCCAACATTCCGAAAAATAATTTCTTGTTCATCTTTGTAAAATTAAATTGTTATACTAAACTTTTATCTTCATTATCTTTTTTTATTCATATTACTCCATTTCTGTAAAACTCCCCGCTATATTACTCCTTTGATTTGCCCCAATCTCGACCTGTGGAAATTCCACCGTCTTACTGTTCACACCATTGGTAAGGCTCAGTTCTGTTGCAATTGTAGTAGATGAAACAGGCGCAAACAGATAGCACATTGCAAGGTAGTTATATTGCTTATTGTCAGCCCAAAAGGTTTCGGCTGTAGTTTCACTGAAAGTCCAATTTAAGTTGGTTGAACCACTTACAGTATTGGTAAAAGGATGAAACGTGTTAGGAGCCAACTTGGCTGTAAATGACGCTCGCATAGGTGTGCCTGCAGTCCCTACATTAACTTGCGCCAATGGGCGAACGAGTTCGACTGAATAGTTACGATTTCCGGCGATAGCACAATCTTCAATAGTTGCATAGAAAGCATCCATTGATTCCATCTGCTGTATTGACACAGAAGGATATATACCATTAACCTCTTTCCCAAATTCCATTTTGATGGCTGTCATATCATCTATATTGTAAACATTCAAATTACAATCATACGCCCAAAAGACAAAACTGTATGTCTGATTTTGAGGTAACGTAAGTTGTACATCGGCCGAACAGCCATCTATGGGAAACGACTTACGGTATATTTCATTATAGTTCACATTGTCAGTATGTTCATCAGATACACTTTTCCTGAATACTCCCACCACAAGGGTATTGATCTTCTCGGCCGTACCGAATGAGCGCATAGTAGATACAGGAATTGTGGCTGAAAAACTAACCTCAACATCACCCACATCAGGCAACTCATCCGAGCAGGACTGTATGCCTACCACCATAAGAGCAAGCGACACCAATATCAGTATGTTATATAGTAGATTCTTCATTTTCTTATCTATTATGGAAAAATCAAATTGTGCTCTCCCTCAAAGTCGGGATTAATAGCAACACCACCGGCGGCTTCCATTGTCAGGAACGTACCTTTCAATATAGTATGGTAACTGCGTTTAAGTGGCACTTCTATCGGATCTGTCAACGATACTTGTACCCCCTCATTATTATAGATACCTATCTGCACTGTTACAGCCGATTTCTTACCGTTTACAAACACATAATCAAATCCTATGCTTGCTTCCGACTCGTTTAATTTCTTCAATGAAGTAGTAAACATCACTCCTGTCGACGAATCGATAGGCTTATCGGTATTTAGGCTGTAAGTATCGGGCATAAAGCCTATATAATAGAATACCACCTTATATTCCTCTATATCTACAACTCTTGTCGTGTTATCATCGGTTGAAGTTCCATTGCTACCGTTGAACTTTGATGCCTCACGAATTGCCTCCTTGTCGAGAAAATCGGCCACATCATTTGTAACAAACTCATACTTGGCAAGAGGTCGCTGCATCACAATATCCAATGTATCGGGTAGATACTCTACAATATCTGCAACAACGGATACTTCACCCGTTCCCCTGAATGCATCTCTATAATCATTACTACCACTGTGATTGCCAAGCAACTTTATCTCGGCAAAGTTGGTGGCATCGTGGTAATAGACATCTCCATTCGACGGCACCAAGTCCGACCACACCATTACATTATAATTGCCGGGCAATAAGTTGATCGTGACCTCGTGGTCATAACCATCGGCTATATCTTTAGTAAAAACAAACTCTTGGGTATAATCCGACGTTGTTCGTTGTTTATCCAATATGGGATATGTACGAACAATGTATCTTATCTTTCCATATTCACGATGATTATCGTATGTTTCACCATACCCTTGTTCAACAACCTCTGTTTCATTGCACAAGTAATTCCATTCGGTTATATCGGTTTCATAGTTAAGTCGAAGATGACACTTTACATAATCAGGTTTCACAGGCCATTGGTGTACATCACAAGAAGTAACAAGCAATATCGACATAAAAAATACCAAGCACACAATCTTTCTCATTGCATACCTCCTTTCTTCAAAAGATCGAAACGATATGAAATCGTAATCGCCACTTGATCGATACCCCAATAAACATCTTTATGAGTTCCTGTCATAACACCATACTTCGTCATCGGTGTATTATAGAATGTATCATAATACAGACTGTATGCACCAGCACCAACTGCAAACTCGGCGTGCCAATGCTTATTTTTATCGATATGAGTTCTATAACCCAATGAAATACCACCACCCCAAGCAGGCGAGCAGCCATTGTGGTCTTGGTATCTCAAATCGCCGTTGAATGCAAAGTTGTAGTATATCATTCCAAGATGCGCACCGGCAAAGAAGCCTACATTATCCCTATTAAGCCAATAACGAGCCTCGGGTTGTATAGCAAAAGTTCGGAATTTCACAGTTTCACGAAAATAATCCCAAGCCGAATAATATACAGGTAATGCTACAGACCAGTGTGGTGCAACATCTGCCTCTACGGCAATATTACTGATAGCCAATCCCCAAGCAGCAAGATTTGTTTTTATATAGAAGTGTGGCATCCACGCATCGGGTAGCAATGTTTCTATAGCATCAACATTGGGGCATATAGGTGGCACCACAGGTACTTGCATTACATTACCCACCATAAGTGGCAAGGGTAGGGGCTGTGTCGATACAGCAGGCGTTTTTTTCGAGTGATATATGATGCACACCATCGAGTTACGAATACGTGGATAGTAGGTTGCAAGCAAATACCTATAAACCGGCAACTGCTTCATACGCCATTTTTTGGTACCCATATTCACATCAGAATCAATGACCTTTAAGACCTTGTCGATAGTACTATTTTTCATTAGCGTGTCGGTTATCACATATTCACGCAACTGTAACCACGACTCTCCATCGGGATACACTGTCACAAGCGATGCCCACTCTGTACAATTCTTGTCAATGTAACGTCGCATTGCACGAGCGCGATTTTTCGATAATTGTATGTTGTGTTCCCATACACCCTCGGGCGATGATTGCGAACATATTACTATGGAGTCAATAAGTTCTACTCCTATCGAATCTATTTTATGTTTAAGATTTTTCAGAGAAACTCGATTACCCATATATTCAAGGTCGAGTATATAGTTGTCGAGCCTGAAATGCACCTCGGCTCCTATCATTGAGTGAGAAGTATCAGAGGTCGCAATAGCAGGATAATTGTCAGTAACAGTAGATACAGCACAAGCATCATAATTGTCCTGCGCACACAAGTTACCTACACATACAAGTAGAAGAAATAATATGACACCTATTTTCTTCATTTTATAACAAGGTCCTTTTTGATAAAATACCACCTCTCATCAGCAAAGCAGTCGAATCGCAAATTTATGAATAAGAGAAATTACCCCCCAACAAATATTAATTATTATTAATATTTGTTAATGTCGCATATTTTATATTTATCGCTATAAATAATTACAAGTAAAACAACAGGTGTTGTAACCCCCTTATCATAGGGTTATTAGCAATAAAATTTGAAATTAAAAATAACTTTTACAATATAGAGAGGCACTATAGTTTACTCAATAAAAAAATGTCGGTCATTCATAGAAAACGACCGACATTTTAAAAATAAACAATAATTGTGATTATCCACAGCGCGATGTTCCACAGTTGGTACAGATAAGACAACCTTCTTGATAGATAAGGCTCTCTTGCTTGCAGTTGGGACAAGTTTGTCCACTTGCTTGCGTACCATTGGGCAAGTATTTCTTCAAGGCTCGTTCAACACCGTTCTTCCAAGTATTGATTGTTTGGCTATCGAGTTCAAGACTACCTACAAGTTTCATCACTTGGTCAATAGGCATACCGTAACGCAACACGCCCGAAATAAGTTTTGCATAGTTCCAATACTCGGGATTAAACTTGTCTGACAAGCCCTCGATTGTTGTCTTGTAACCACGTTTGTTGACAAATTGGAAGTCGTAGCGTTTGTTACCGTCGGCATCAACAGCCTTGATAATCTTACCTTTGGTTACATTCTTGGGGCAGAAGATACCATCTTCATCATCGGCAAGACCGGTAAAGATTTCGTAAGGTTTTCCGTCGAGAAGTCCCACGAAGGCAATCCATTTCTCCTTATTGTTTTGGAAACGAACTACATCGGCTTCCAACTCAATAGGACGTTTGTGTGCAATAACAGGTTGGTCCATTACAGGAGCAGCAACGGCGGCAGCAGCCTCGGCGGCTTTGCGTTTCTCTTTCTCCTCTTTCTCCTTGCTTACCGATATAAGCACACCCGAACGTGAGCCGTCGCGATATACGGTACATCCCTTACAGCCCGAACGCCAAGCCTCAACATAGAGTTCGTTTACAAGTTCTTCGCTTACATCATTAGGCAAGTTGATAGTCACACTGATTGAGTGGTCAACCCACTTTTGCACGCGACCTTGCATACGCACCTTGTGCAACCAATCAACATCGTTCGATGTAGCCTTGTAGTAGGGCGACTTGGCAACAAGTTCATCAATCTCCTCTTGGGTGTATTTTTTGTTCTCATCATATCCGTTGGCTTTCATCCAAGTGAGGAATTTATGATGATATACAATATACTCTTCAAAGGCATCGCCGTTTTCGTCCCAGAAGTCGGGATGTGAGTCGGGATCGTTGGGGTTGACCTTGCGACGACGTTTATATACGGGCAAGAACACAGGCTCGATACCCGATGTTGTTTGTGTCATAAGGCTTGTTGTACCTGTGGGAGCAATGGTAAGACAAGCAATGTTGCGACGTCCATATTTTTGCATCAATTCGTACAACTCGGGATCGGCATCTTTGAGTCGGTTGATGAAGGGGTTGTTTTGCTCGCGTTTAGCATCAAATATCTCGAAAGCACCACGCTCACGTGCCAACTCTACCGACGAACGATAAGCCGCAAGAGCAAGAGTGCGATGCACCTTCTCCGACATTGCAGTAGCCTCTTCAGTACCATAACGAAGGCCGAGTGAGGCAATCATATCGCCTTCGGCAGTAGTACCTACACCAGTACGACGACCTTGCAGGGTGCGAGTGCGTATCTTGTTCCACAAGTTCAACTCGGTGTGTTTCACCTCATCGGTTTCGGGGTCGGCAGCAATCTTTTCGATAATCTTCTCGATTTTCTCCATTTCGAGATCGATAATATCATCCATAATGCGTTGAGCCTTGGCGATGTGCGAACGGAACAAGTCAAAGTCGAAGTATGCTTCGGGAGTAAACGGATTTACAACATAAGAGTAGAGGTTGACAGCCAACAAGCGACAACTGTCGTAGGGACACAAAGGTATCTCGCCACAAGGGTTGGTCGATACGGTTTTGAAACCAAGATCGGCATAACAATCGGGAACCGACTCGCGTGTAATGGTATCCCAGAACAATACACCGGGCTCGGCCGATTTCCAAGCATTATGCACAATCTTACGCCATATTTCACGAGCATTTACCTCTTTTGTAAAAATGGGGTTGGCTGCATCGATAGGGTATTGTTGTACATAAGGTTCACCCGATACGGCAGCCTCCATAAACTTATCATCGATCTTAACCGACACGTTTGCACCTGTTACCTTACCCTCGGTCATCTTGGCATCGATGAATGCTTCCGAGTCGGGGTGCTTAATAGATACAGTAAGCATCAATGCGCCACGACGGCCGTCTTGAGCCACCTCACGAGTAGAGTTAGAGAAACGCTCCATAAAAGGAACAAGTCCTGTAGAGGTGAGAGCCGAGTTCTTCACCGGCGAGCCTTTGGGACGGATGTGCGAGAGGTCGTGACCTACACCACCACGGCGTTTCATCAACTGCACTTGCTCTTCATCAATCTTAATAATACCACCGTAAGAATCGGGTTCGCCTGTAAGGCCTACAACAAAGCAGTTGGACAATGAGCCTATTTGGAAGTCATTACCAATACCGGTCATAGGGCTGCCTTGAGGTACGATGTATTTAAATTCGGACATCAACTCGAATAGTTCTTGCGCCGACATAGGATTGTTGTACTTCTGCTCGATGCGTGCTATTTCGTTGGCCAAACGCCAATGCATATCATCGGGTGTCTTTTCATAGATATTTCCAAACGAATCTTTCAAGGCATATTTGTTTACCCATACACGGGCTGCAAGTTCATCGCCTTTGAAGTATTCGAGTGATGCGGCAAAAGCCTCATCGTAAGTGTACGTTTTATGTTCCACTACTCTTAATTTATAAATCGTTAATAAAATGTATTACAGAATGGTTTTGGTGTTTCCAAAATTGCAGTGCAAGTTTACATAAAATATTTCAATCCTCATCACTTTTTTGTCACTATTTTTTCGACATATAAAACAAAAGTTTCCACTTTTGAAATACAAACACCTGTATTTCAATGACTTGATTTTACCAAAAAGTAAAAAAGTTTTCCAAAACGAAAATTAAGCGCGTATCACATTTATTTAAATACGCAAATTTGCCGACTATTAATTATTATGTTTTTAAACATATTTCAGAGCAATCAGCACAACTAATAGCAGGCAAAATTATTATAATGTAGCAACCCTCACAAACATTCGGCAAGAAAAGATTGTTATAAAAAATATTTCACCGAACAATTATGGCAATACTCAACATCTGTTTCATATTACTTACAGCCCTGACAACAGGCAGTATCGATAGCATTACAAACGCTCCGATGTTTGAACTTATATCTCTACCTTACCCAACCGATGCACTTGAGCCGGCATTAAGCCAAGAAGCGATAGAGATTCATCACGGCAAGCACCTCAAAGGATATGTCGATAATCTGAACCGACTTATATCGGCTACTCCCTACGCAAGAATGTCGCTTACACAGATAGTTATCGCTGCTGACAGTTCAATATACGACAGTGCCATATTCAATAATGCAGGGCAATTGTTGAATCACAATCTCTACTTCACACAATTTGCGCCACAAGGCAGCAACCCACCACAAGGTATTTTGGCCGATGCCATATACAGCCGGTGGGGGAGTTTCGATAATTTCAAGAGGGAGTTTAGCAAGAGTGGCAGCGAACTGTTTGGGTCGGGGTGGATATGGCTGGCAACCGACCACGAAGGTACATTGTATATCATACAAGAGGCCAATGGAGGTAATCCTGTAACAAAGGGGCTTACCCCCTTATTGGGCATTGATGTGTGGGAACACGCCTATTATATTGACTATCGCAACCGTCGCAGCGACTATATAAATGCGCTATGGGATATTATCGATTGGCAAGTTGTAGAACAGCGTTACGAATCATCGGGAGTGGTAGAGAACAGTTGCCAGCAAGCCATCAAGGCATTAACACAGAATGATTAAGGCTGCATCAACGCCAAGCACTACGCTCTTTACTCCAAGTCAACCACTGTAATACCGGCACCACCAAGTTGTATATGCTCATCGGCAAAGTGTGTAACACCCTTAACCGTCTTGAGATACTGACGTATGGCAACACGCAATGCACCCGTTCCCGTACCGTGCAATATGCGCACACGGCCACAACTCACTTGTATGGCATCATCGACAAAATAGGTAATGGCTTGCAGAGCCTCATCGACCCTCATACCTCGCACATCTATTTCATTGGTAAAGGTAAGTTGCTTTTCGCGCATATCATCGGTTGTAGCAGCACTTATAAAGGTTGACTTACGCGCCGTTTCGCGCTTGAGTTGGTTGCGACCCACTTTTTCCAATCGGTCACGCTTTATCTTCGATTGTACCATACCGAAGGCAACAGTCGCTTCACGGTCGGTCAGCGCAATAACCTCGCCTACAGCATTTTGCCCCTTTATACGGACAGCATCGCCTACGACAATGGTCAGTACAGGCTCGCTCTTTTCCACCGTAGGCTGATTGCGTTTCTGCTGTTTACGCAACTCTCGTTCCTTGAGTTTGCGTATCTCGCGCTGTATCTTATCCTCCTCGGCAGCAGCCACATCCTCGGCAATAACCTGTTTCTTAAACTCATCGAGTCTCTTGCGCGCCTCCTTGGTGCGCTCCTTGTCGGCTTGAGCCTCGCGTATCTCCTTAATAGTACTCTCAATACGGGTATTGGTATCGGACAGCAAGGCACGCGCTTCATCCTTCGCCTTGGCAAGCCACTCCTTACGCTCACGGTCGAGGCGTTCAAGATTCTGTGTATATCGCTCGGTTAGTTCCTCCAATTGCTTCTCCTTTTGGCGAATATTCTGGCGTTTGTTCTCCCAATATCGCTTATCGCGCACGATATCTTGCAGATACTTATCCATCGAAATATAGTCGCTACCAACCTTTTCCGACGCATCGGCAATAATATCCTCGGGGAGTCCTATCTTACGGGCTATCTCTACTGCAAACGAACTGCCGGGGTTACCTATCGACAGCGTAAAGAGAGGTTGCATATTATGACGGTCGTAGAGCATTGCTCCATTGACTATTCCGGGCGTATTCTCGGCAAAGTGTTTAAGATTTTGGTAGTGCGTGGTAATAACGCCAAACGACTTACGACGATTGAACCTATCGAGCAACGCCTCGGCTATCGCGCCACCGATTTGAGGCTCGGTACCTCCACCAAACTCATCGATAAGCAACAACGAGTGTTCATTGCAATGTCGCACACACTGCTTCATATGCGACAAGTGCGAACTATATGTACTCAAATCGTCCTCGATAGACTGCTCATCGCCTATGTCTATAAATATACTGTCGAATATACCCATATGCGAGTTGTCATACATAGGCACCAACAATCCACACTGCATCATATACTGCAACAGTCCCACAGTCTTTAGGCACACCGATTTACCACCGGCATTCGGCCCCGATATGAGCAAGATGCGATTACGCTCATCGAGCATAATATCGAGAGGAACAATGGCTTTGTGCTGGCGACGCAATGTGAGCAAGAGTAGGGGATGTATGGCGTGATACCACTCCACCTGACAGTCGCGCTCGACGTGAGGCAACGTAGCATTTATATCTATTGCAAACAACGCCTTGGCACGAATAAAATCGATTTCGGCAAGGAAGTCATACGACAGCGCAATCTCCTCGGCGTACGGACGCAACTTGTCGGTAAAGGCAGTGAGGATGCGCACAATCTCGCGACGCTCCTCAATCTCCAACTCACGAATATGATTATTGGCAGCGACAACCTCGGCAGGCTCTATATACACAGTCTTACCACTTGCCGACTCATCGTGTACAATACCCTGTATCTTGCGTTTGAATGTAGGCAGCACAGGTATTACCAAACGGCCATCGCGCACCGTAGGGGCAACATCCTTCTCAACATAACCATCACTCTGCGCCTTACGCAATATAGCATTCAGCGTGCGCGATATACCCGACATTGCAGCAGCAAGGCTGCGTCGTATAGCCAGCAACTCGGGCGAAGCATTATCGCGTATTCCACCCGTCTTATCGAGTATGAGGTCTATCTCCTTTGTCAGTTGAGGATACATAGCCACATCGCCGGCCAACTCCGACAGATAGGGATACAACGGCATCTCATCATCGGCACTCTTGAAGAACGACACCAATCGACGTATCGTTTCGAGCGAACGACGCAAGTCGAACATCTCGGCAACATCGATAAACGTACCCTCAACCCTTATACGCTTAAGCATAGGGCGCACATCGAAAAAGAAATCGGTAGGAAAGTCCTCATCGCCATTCTCTATACGCACCATCTCCTCGGTGCGATGCAGCAACGCAAGTATCGTGTCATAATCGGTCATAAAACCCATATCACACACCAACTCACGACCCAAATTGCTCAAGCACAAGCCCTGCAATATGCCTCGTATCTGGTCAAAGCCAATCTTCTGTTCGTAATTATCGGGATATATCACGTTATTTTGAGTATAATTGAACACATTAATTATTTACCATCTCGCTTTTACTTCTCAAATGAACTTTTGTCGGGGAAGATATTGTTGAGAAATGCGACCATACGGTGGCGGTCGTTGTCGGTGGCGCCTTCGCCGTCGTTCATACATATCATCAACGGATTGTACTTGCGCATTTCGGCCTGATAGTCTTTGGTTGTCAAGGGTATGCAACGCGAGTCGGCAGCAAATCGGTTGGTTATGAGTGCCTTAACTGCTCCCAACACACCTTTTGTACGGTTATATCGGCCTACCTTGCGCAGTGTGGCTTTGCCTGTTACTATGGCGTAGTAACTGACAAAACTGCGATGCATATCTTCGTGTTCACGAAATCGGTTGTACGATGTTTTGTTCCACTGTTCGGGGTATATGTCAATACTCTCTTTGAAGTGGCTCAATCGGTAGGCGTCGAAGTTGTGGTGTGGGGCGTGATACATATTGGCGCCAAACTTGTCGCTTATCAAATCTTGCATTCGCACCAATATTTGTTTGTAATTATTGCCCGATTTTTTTGCTTTTTCGCGATGAAATTTATGCTCGTTCAACCGGATGATAGGGGTGCCATCGGGCTGAAAAAAGTGTTCGGGGTCAACGGGTTTTACAAACAATGTATCGTCATTTCCCATTATGAAATGCTCGCCCAAGTTGGGTATTCGATGTATGCGACTCTCTATTGCGCTACTGTTGAATATGGGCAATGCCTCTTTATCGAGTATTTGCGAGTGGTCAACAATATCTATTTTGGGATGGTTTACATCGAGCCATTGGGGACATTGGTTGTCGGTGACTATATAGATGTGGTTTATCCAAGGTGCATACTTCTCGACCGAGCGAAGGGAGTATTTCAGTTCGTCATTCTCACACCAGCGCGAGGCGTTGTTGTTGGATGTATCGATGTTGCTATTGAGATATTTATTGCGTTTCTCTCGCCATACGGGGTCTTTATCATCTACCCACAAATACACCAAGTCGATGGGGAAGTTCACTCTATTGCTCTGCGACATACTATTAAACTCTATCTTTATTGTTCCACATCCATATCGGTAAGGCATCGAACAGTCGCAATGTGCGACGGTTGCCATACTCTTTTATTTTATACAGGCATATACCCATAACGGAATAGTGATATACCGTTATATGGCGATACTTGTTGGGTATAGCGATATTGTGTTGGGTTACATATTCTACCATTGCTTTGTGTGCAGCATACTTTTGTTGTTGCTTGGCAAGGGTTTGTCGAGCCTTTACGGTAGATGCTTCATTCAGCACATAGCGATAGGATAACTGTGGAACGGTAACAAGACGGTCACTCTCGCACAATGCTCGCAACACAAACATTACGTCTTCATACTGCACACCTTCGGCAAAACGCAAACCTATCTTGTCGAGAAAGGCTCGACGGTACAACTTATTGACGGGGTGAAAGTCGGGGGGACAATTACACAGTCGCAATTTCTCGACAGGTTGGTCAACAACCTCGGTACGGTCAAACGATATTACCACACGACCACCCACAGGTTTTTCCTTATATATACCACACATAGCAATGTCGGCCGAGGCTTCTTGCGCAGCATTATACAAGCGTTCGAAGTAGTCGTCGGGTATATAATCGTCGCTATCTACCATACCTATATATTCGCCTTGTGCCACTTTCATAGCCTCGTTGCGCGCCTTGCCCTGACGCCCATTGGCCTGACGGATAACCTTTATGCGCGCATCCTTTTCAGCCCAACTGTCAAGCACTTGAGCCGACTCGTCGGTAGAGCCATCATCGACACAGATAATCTCTATATCGCACAATGTCTGCGACGTTACGCTCTTGAGGCATCGAGGTAGTAACGCTGCTGTATTATATACCGGTATGAGTATGCTTACCTTGGGTGTCATAGCCTAAACGTTTGCTAATAATCAATGGCAAAGATACATATAAAATAGATGATATGCCAAGTTATAGAGATAAATATCATAAGATAAATAACACGGCAAAACTTGTCGTATCAATCTTTAATGCGTATCTTTGAGTGATACACTCGAAGATACTCGCACTCGCTGTGAAAAAAAATTCAAGCAGGCTTGATTTTTTCTCGCTCGTTTATGCGTATCTTTGCAGTAATAACATACAAGTGCTACATACCAATAGGCAACAAGGAGTGCTACAGATAAGATAGTATATGAAAATTCTTGCAGTTTATCAAAAGGCGGGGTCGGGTATATCGGTTATATACAAGCGACTCATTGGTGAACTATGTAAACATAGCGATGTGGATGTACTCACCGATTGTGAAGATGAAACAGGCTATGGCTCGGACAAGATAAACAATATATACATTCGACACTTCTCATCCAAGGAACGTAAGTGGGACAAGCGCCTGTTCCAATGGTTTGGCGTGCAACCCTTAACCGAGAAGTGGAGCCGTAAGGTTGCCGGCACATTGCCACAAGACTATGACGTTGTATTGGCCTTTGTATGCAATTCGCAACTACTTCCTGCTATATTTGGCAGTCATTTTTCGCAACTTACAGGGTGTAAATTTGCCATATACACCGTCGATGCAGTGCCTGCTCCGGGTGGATGGAATAGAAAACTTAACGAGTACCGACACAAACTTAAGGTTGTTAGGAAATACTTCTCTTATGCCGATTATGTGGCTGCATCCAACAAGCATATGTTGGCTTTTCAACTTACCACATTCAAGCACAAACAAGGCTTGAGTAGCAACGTTCTACTGACGCCTTCGCCCGACGAAACGTACAACTATCCGATTTCCAATGAAAATATCTTCTTATATACGGGTAGTTTGTATGGTATGCGCAACCCCGATCACATACTCAGGGCTTTCAAACGCATCTTACAAGTGCATCCCGATGCTCAATTTATATTCATAGGTGCCATAATGAAACTGAAACGCATCAATAAAATTCTGACACCTGCCGAACAAGAACATATACATATACTGAAACCGACCGATGATTTAAGCGCACTCTTTAGTCGCGCCAAAGTTTTGGTAGATATCGATGCCGACCTTGACAAAGACCCATTCCTGTCGAGCAAGATTGTTACATACCTTAAAGTTAATCGTATAATCGTAAGCGAAACAGGACACGATACCCCCTCGCGCGAAATGTTTGCCCATCTCAATACCATTATACAATGCGACCACAATGCCGACAACCTATACAACGGTATGTTGCAAGCGCTTGAAAGAGCCAATGTGGAACAAGATTATACGGAGAGAGCATCACTAATCAGCGCGTTTTCAATCAATAATGTTGGTACGATATTGTGGAATGATATTCAAGCAATTACCAACAGTAATATACAATAAAAGGCACAATGAAAATACTTGTAATATATCAGCGTTCAGGTGCGGGCATATCAATATTCTATAAAAGGCTCATTTGCGAATTGGCACAAAGAGCCACTGTTGATGTGCTAACCGACTGCGAAGATATAGAGAGATACGAAGGCTGTGGTATAAGAAACCTATATACACAACCATTTACACCCAAGATGAAGGAATGGGATAGAAAATTCATTAAAAGGGTGGGGCGATTTCTTATGTCGGAATGGTGGGCTCACAAACTGCGCAACACCATTGGCAACGACTATGATGTGGTGCTATCGTGCATTGCAAGTACTCAACTTATGCCCTGTGCAAGTGGCAGTTATATAGCAAAAAGGCTTAAATGCAAGCACGCCATATACGCCGTCGATGCTATACCGGGACCCGGTGGCTGGACTCCCCCTAAAATATACAAATGGCGACTGAAAGCAGTAAGACGGTACTTCCCTCAAGCCGATTATGTGGCTGCATCGAACAAGCATATGTTGGACTTTCAACTTACAACCTTCAAGCACAAGCCCACACTGTTGAGCAATGTACTGTTGACACCGTCACCCGACACTACTTACGAGTATCCTATTTCGCAAGAAAATATATTCTTGTACACAGGAACACTGTACGGGTTGCGCAACTCCGACTATCTGCTCAATGCATTCAAACGCATCTTGCAAGTACACACCGATGCTCAACTGATATTTGCCGGTAAGGTATTGGAACTTAAGGACATCGATAACATATTTACAGCCGACGAGCGTAAACACATCACTATACTGCCACACACCAACGACCTCGGCTCGCTGTTTGCGCGCGCCAAAGTTTTGATTGACATTGATGCCGACCTCGACAAAGACCCATTCCTGTCGAGCAAAATTGTTACATACATCAAGGTAAATCGTATGATTGTATGCGAGACAGGTCACGACACACCATCGCGCGAAATGTTTGCCCATCTCAACACCGTTATACAATGCGACCACAATACCGACAGCCTTTACAACGGTATGATGCAGGCTCTTGATATGGCTGGCAAGGAACAAGACTACTCGGAGCGCAAGCCTTTAATAAAAGAATTTTCGACCGAGAGGGTGGGGAGTATTCTATGGAACGACCTACTGAAAGTATGCAACAAGACCGAATAACACTACAACTATACCTTATATAATAATGGGAAACAAGACGGTACATCTAACAGCAAAATCGGGACTTATTCTCGAAGGTGGTGGTATGCGAGGCGTATTTACCTGTGGTGTACTCGACAATTTGATGGAACGAGGCATTCGTTTCCCCTACACCATAGGCGTGAGTGCAGGTGCTTGCAACGGACTATCTTATATGTCGAGACAGAAGGGTAGGGCCAAGTATAGCAACATCGACCTGCTGGAGAAATATCGCTATATTGGCATCAAGCAGTTAATTACCAAAGGAAATATTATGGACTTTGACTTGCTGTTTGATGATTTTCCCAACAAAATTATTCCCTACCGATACGATGTATATGCACAGTGCAGCGAACGATATGAGATGGTAACAACCGATTGTCACACAGGTAAGGCGTGCTACTATGAGGAGAAAAACGACCCTAAACGCATCATCGACATCGTGCGTGCATCGAGCAGCCTGCCATTTGTTTGTCCCATCTCATACGTCGATAACCGACCTATGCTCGACGGTGGCATAGCCGATTCCATACCGTTGTTGCGTGCGCGCAATCTGGGTTACAACAACAATGTGGTGGTTCTCACGCGCAATAAAGGTTATCGCAAGCCGGCTCGCCCCACAACAGTACCATTCTTTATGTATCGCAAATATCCGGCTCTGCGCGAGGCCATAAGAGGTCGCAATGCACTATACAACAGACAAATGGATATGATAGAACAATTGGAAGAACGTGGTGAGATAACCGTTATTCGCCCCACACAACCCATCGTTGTCGATCGTATGGAACGCGACACTGCCAAACTACTCGACCTTTACAATCAAGGTTACAACATCGCAGCAAACATTGATTTTGTAACAGACTGATAACCTATAACACACCTATAAGATATGATAAAACACATCGTAATGTGGAAACTCAAGCCCGAGGCTGAGGGTCGCACAGCACAAGAGAATGCCCAATGGATGAAGGAACACCTTGAGGCTCTTATGGGAGTTGTTCCCGAACTGCTATCGTGCGAAGTAGGCATCAATGTAGCCGATGGCAACTACGATGCTTGTCTGATATCTACTTTCGAATCGTTGGAAACACTCGACATCTACAAGAAACACCCGGCACACGTCGAGATTTCGACCTACTGCAAGAAGATAAGAGAATCGCGCGTAGCGTGCGACTTTGTGATATGATGAAAGTTAAGAGTTGAGTTTTTTTGACACAAGAACAAAAGAACAGGTGTCAACCCTCATTATTCAACAAAATTCTCTATTTATCGCCTGAAAGGCGTGTGCCGTAAGGCTATGGATAACCCCCAACTTCATTCGCCTACGGCTCATTCGTTGGGGGAAGAAAGCCCTACCTATCACTTAAGAAACAAGAGCGACCCTGCATCGACGCAGGGTCGCTCTCATATCTTATGTAAGTTTTCGGGTTATACGAGGCTGTGTCAAAATGAAATATCCCTCCGGTCTGCGACCACCTCCCTTAATTTAAGGGAGGAGAAATCAGCGTAAACGCTGATTTAAAGCCGTAGGCTTCTGCTCCTCTAAATTAGAGGAGCTGTCAGCTTGGCTGACTGAGGAGTATTACCAGAATTTTGACACACCCTCCTCTAACCTCTCAACTTTCATCACAATACCACTTTTTGTGTAACGCCGTTTACTTGCACAAGGTATATGCCGTTGGGCAGGGCAATGTCAGCTGCACCGGCTACAGTGGTGTTATGCAGCAATGCACCGTTGGTGTTGTAGATGTTTACCACAGCATCATCGGCAGCACCGGCTATGGCGAGTGTGCCGCCTACAACCGCTACCGAGAAGGCTTCTTTGGCTTTCACGCCCTCAATACCGGCTGATAAGTCTTGCTTTATATTGTAGAAATAATTCCAATATGAAGCCTCTTCGTAATCTTTCTTGCAGCCTATAATAGTATGCAATGTAGCGTTATCGTTCACATAGTATGTAAACGTATTGGCATATATGGTAGGAGGTTGTGTCGGATAGGCATACACATCTTTTATTCTATTACAACCGTCAAAGGCATTATCGCCAATAGAGCGCAATTTATTGCCCAAAGTAACACTTTGCAGACCCGAACAACCATCAAATGTATTATCTCCGATAGTACGTATAGTGTTTGGAATAGCTACTTTGGACAATTCGGTCATTCCTTTACATAGCCTGGACGGAATATCCTCAACATCCCAACCAAATTCAAACGATGTAATTTGTGAAGCAATATCGCCAAAAGGAGCCGATTGGCAGTTTTGGGCATTCCACAAAATCTTCTTCAATCCGGTGCAATCTGCGAAAGCAGAATATCCTATCGAAGTAACACCATTAGGGATAGTAATAGAAGTCAATCCGCTGCAATTTTTGAAAGCATAATCACCAATCGAAGTAACACTGTTAGGGAT
>JAFXIZ010000018.1 GCA_017532725.1 Bacteroidaceae bacterium | reverse complement strand
ACGGCGATGAATTGCTGCATTTGATTATCGGGTACTACTATAGGCACATTCTTGCCATTCTCGGGGAAAGTACGGTATTGAAGAAATGGCACTCCTAATTTTACCTCTTGAAGAATCTCTCGCGAAGAATAGGCAAACAGCAGATTACTGATAACAGGTACAAGTTTCCTTACCTTCTTGCCACTCTTGGTTGTAAATATTCTATAATGCATTGGCAGGTAATTACGTATCCCTTTACTTTCGAGCAGCCTTTGAGCCTCCAACTCTTTGCGATAAGGGGCACTCATCGCATACCACTTAGGGATAGTATCTTTATCAAGCCCTGTCATTACAATTTTTTATCGAGTTTTATCAATAGAAATCTTCAATCGAACATACTTTTGGCTCCTCAAAATCGATGCAATAGACTCAATTTCAAGTATTTAAAATAAATATGCTTTATAAACCAAAATAGTTCCACGTGAATAATCACTATAAAACGATGTAAAGGTAATAAAAATATTAATAAGCACTACTATAATTTTACATATTTATTAGCACACTAAACAACACTGAAAGAAGTAAAAAGTTTGTAATATCACTATAAATAGTGATTGTAACGCAATTAAAAATAGTATTACTTTGCAAAAAAATTTTTAAATTTCATTTGTATGAATAAAACAATACACACATTATTAGCAGTAGTTATATCAGCGTTTGCGTTCAATGCGTGGGGTAACAACACCGAGCAGGACACAACTGCCATTCGCTCATATACGCTCGATGAAATCACTATTATTTGTAATCCCAAGGTGGAGTCAAAAATCTTTGAGATGCCCTCCTCCATCACATTGCTCGGCGAGCATACAATGCAACAATACAACATCACATCGGTTAAAGACCTTACAACGATTGCCGGCAACGTATATATACCCGATTACGGTTCAAATCTTATCACCTCGGCACACATTCGTGGTATAGGCTCACGCATCAACTCGCCGGCTGTGGGTATGAGCGTGAACAATATCCCCTACTTAGACAAGAGTGCATACGATATGGACCTGCTTGATGTGGCACGCATCGAGATATTGCGAGGCCCTCAAGGCACATTGTACGGTCGCAACACAATGGCCGGTCTTATCAACATCTACACTCACTCGCCCCTCGACAAGCAAGGCACTCGCATACAAGTAGGTGCCGGCAATTATGCCTCTTGGAATGTTTCGGCAATAACCAGCCACAAGTTGACCAATGATGTGGCACTTGCTATAGGAGCCAAATATGAGGAATATGACGGCTATCATAAGAACGTTTATACCGGCAAGAACAGTGGCGACCGTTATACAGCCAATGGTCGTATGCAATTGGATTGGCGTTCATCAAGTCGCGTAAAGTGGAGCCTTACATCGAGTTTCGAGCATAGTTACCAAGATGGCTACCCATACGCACCCTATATATCGGACAGACAAGTGGGCGATATCAGTTACAACTCGCCATCGAGTTACTTGCGCAATATGCTCAACATAGGCTTGCAAATGGAGTATCGCCACGACAAGTTCTACCTGACAAGTTCAACAGGCTATCAATACCTCGACGATGAGATGCGATTGGACCAAGACTTTACCCCTATGAGCGTATTTACACTTGGTCAAAATCAACACTTGCACGCCATAAGTCAAGAGGTTGCCTTGCGTGGATATGGCAACGAGCATTGGGGTTGGACTGTGGGAGTTTTCGGCTCATATCAAGATATGCACGTTGATGCACCTGTAACATTCCTCGAAGATGGTATCGCCTACCTTATAGAAGGCACAAGCAATGCAGCAATGGCAGCCGCCAAGCAACAAAACCCCAAGATGCCCGACATCAGCATCGATGTCACCAATACACAACTACAGATAGAAGGTAAATATTACACACCCACCTACAATATCGCAGCATTCGGTCAAGTTGAGGCTAAGCGCATCTTCGACTCAAACTTCTCGGTAGCATTGGGCGCACGCGTAGAGTATGAAAATATGCGACTCGAGCACAACACCTACACAGCCGAAGATATGCAAGGCAACGCAATGATAGGAATGGGCAAAATGACCCTGCCCATCCCCTTCTCGGCACAATTGGGCTTGGACGGCACATCGCAACAAGACAACTTGGAGGTATTGCCCAAATTTGAACTTAAGTACGTCTTAAACAACGACTTTATGGCATACGCATCGGTAGCGCGAGGCTATCGTTCGGGAGGCTACAATTACCAAGCCTTCTCCAACCTCATACAAGCACAAATGCGCAGCCGTATGATAAACTCGGTGGGCGAAAACGCCGCCGAAACCATTCGCAATATGATGGGCGACACCCCAATGTCACAAGGCATCATTGCACAAATCAATGGTATTTTCAGTGGCTTGGCAGGCGATGAAAACAATATAAATGTAGAAGATGCCATTGCATATAAACCCGAACATAGTTGGAACTACGAAGTGGGTGTGCGTGGAAATATGTGGAACAATCGCATCAATGCCGAATTGACACTTTTCTACATAGACTGTCGCGACCAGCAATTATCGGCAGTGAGTGGTTACGGTCGTGTAACACGCAACTCAGGTCGCACCGAAAGTTACGGCTTGGAAACATCAATAGGCATCACACCCATTGATAATCTGCGATTTACAGCATCTTACGGCTATACACACGCTACTTTTAAAGACTACAAATTGGGCAACGAAGGCGAGGCCGGTTATGTCAATTACACAGGCAAGTATGTACCCTTTGCACCGGCACATTCGGTATCGATAACAGGTGCTTACACTTGGGAGTTTGCCAAGGAACACGCCATAACATTGACAGTAATAGGCTCGGGACACGGTGACATCTATTGGACCGAGGACAACAGCGTAAAACAACCCTTCTACACCCTTCTCGATGCTACTCTATCATACAAGTGGCGTTGGTTGGAAATAGGTTTATGGGGTAAAAACCTTACTCAAACGCAATACAACACATTCTATTTCGAGACAACCAATGCTCTCAATCCTGCCCAACCCAATGCCTTTGCTCAACAAGGTCGTCCCCTTACATTCGGAGCAAATGCAATATTTACCTTCTAATAACAATACAGCACAGAGTTATTGAAATATTTCAATACACCATAATAAGCAACGCCCTACGAAATTCGCAGGGCGTTGCTTATTATTAGTGACAAATTATAACTTCATTTATTACTTCTCGTCAAGAGCATCCCACGAGTTATGACGCTCGGCACTCAAGCGACTCGCTTTATCTTCATCGCGATCCACTCCCACTCCATTGTTATAACAATAGATAAGACCATCCATCACGCGATCGTAATGGTTGTTTTCGGTAGAGGCCGACACCCCATTGTAATATATCGTATTGTAGATTTCAAATGCTCGTTCAGGATTCTTTTCGTAGCCGTGGCCAACTAACAAACAGTCGGCAAGATCAAGTTGTGCATCACGATTACCGGTAGCAGCCACCTGCTCCAACGAAGCCAACTCTTCGGGTGATAGTCTATGTATTCTCATAAAATTAAAATTAAGGTTGGGTCAAAGGTAGAAATAAATATTGAAATTACAAGAAAATGAGCAAAATAATTATTTTTCAGAGGCAAAAGTGCCACAGATTGTGCTACAATGAGGGGATCAAGCCTTGGCAAGTATATCCTCCAAATCCTTTCCCGACAACGCGAGTTGGAATTTTCCGTTCTGCGCCACCGATATATTACCGGTCTCTTCACTCACAATTATGGCTATAGCGTCCGTTTCTTGGCTCAAACCAAGTGCCGAGCGATGTCGCAAGCCGAGCGATTTGGGTATATCGGTATTGTGCGAAACAGGCAGAATACAAGATGCTGCCACAATGCGATTATTGGCAATAATCATTGCGCCATCGTGCAGAGGACTATTCTTGAAAAATATATTTTCAATCAGTCGCGTATTAACATCGGCATTGATAGGCTCACCGGTGTTGGCAAACTTGTCGAGAGGCGTATTGCGCTCAACAACAATGAGTGCGCCCGTCTTGGTCTTGGCCATATTCATACAAGCATATACTATGGGCATAACATAAGGCTTAACTTGCTCTTTATCATTCTTTTGAAAAATATTCAATAGAAATCGCCAACGGTTGCGCGAGCCGAGTTCTATCAAGAAACGGCGTATCTCCTCTTGGAACAAAATTACTATCACCAAGATACCTATATTCATAAACGTATCCATAATGGCACCCAGCAGGCGCATATCGAGAATGAGGCGAAAGACTACCCACACCACAACAAATGCTATCAAGCCACTGAATATTTTAATAGCACCCGACTCCTTCATTAACTTGAAGAGATAGTAAAGCAACATTGCTACTATAAGGATATCTATGGCATCTTTTATTCCAAACTCTATCATAATCTTCGCGAAATAGGATTAAGTATATTATTGTAATGTTTTACCCACTATCTTCACAGCCTCTACAGCCTGCTTCACATCGTGTACGCGCAGGATGTGGGCACCACCCAACAACGCCATTACGTTGAGGGCAGTAGTACCGTTGAGGCTTTCGGCAGGGGTTACGTCGAGTAGTTTATATATCATCGATTTACGAGATATTCCCACCAACAGAGGCAGCCCCAAACGAGCAAATTCATCCAGATGACGCATCAGGCGGTAATTGTCGTCAATGGTTTTGCTGAAGCCAAATCCCGGGTCTATTATAATGTCATTTACTCCCATATAGGCAAGACGGTCGATTTTGGCAGCAAAATATTGCAGCACATCGGCCACAACATCATCGTAATGCAGATATTGTTGTTGCATCATTGCCTCGGGAGTGCCACGCATATGCATCATTATATAAGGCACACGCAATTGTGCCACCACATCGAACATATCGGCATCCAACTCGCCGGCCGATATATCATTGATAATCTGTACGCCCCACTCCTCGACACTCCAACGCGCCACCTCGGCACGGAAAGTATCAACCGAGATAACGGCATCGGGCGACAAACGACGTATGGCCTCAAATCCTATTGCCAATCGACGTTTCTCCTCTTCGACACTTACATCAACACAACCGGGACGCGATGAATATCCTCCCACATCTATCATATCGGCACCTTCCGAAAGGATGGTTTCCACACGCTTTGCTACAGCCGTCATATCAGGGCAACGGCTACCGTCGTAGAACGAGTCGGGCGTAACATTGAGTATGCCCATAACTTGTGGTTGCGACAAATCAAGCAGGCGACCACCTGCGTTGATAGTGAGGGTTTTATTACGATTATCTATAAGCATATACCGATGTTCGACTTTAAAACAAGCGAAGTTACAATATTTCCTCGAAAAAGTGACAACAAAATCATCATAAAAAAACAACGACAATCAATAATAATCAAAAATACCTAAAACGACGGCTGCTTATGGCCTCACATCATCATCGATGCGAGGTGTAGGCACGACCTTGCGTTCGTAATGTTGTTGACGTTTGACACTCCTATTTCGCACCGATTGAAGTGGCTTTTGTTGCCGGGCAGTGTCATCCTTGAAGGTTGTACGACGCACATAGGCCGGACGGCGTTCATCGAGGGGAATTGTATCGAGGTGTGAACGAAAGTCGGATATTTCTTGTTCCAATACCGAGTAGTCGGTAGCCGGCTCTTGATGGTTATTGCGACATACGGTTACAACAACCTGCGCAACAAGCAGTATAGCCACCACACACAGCAGCACAACGATAACGCGACGTTGTCCACGAGGTATTACCAGCCACATATCGAGCCAACTGTTTTTGTTCATTGTTGTAACATTAAATAGGTTGTTAATATTTGCACCAAAAATTGTGCTATTATCGGCAAATTTAATACTTTTGTGATAAAATAAAAAATTTTATTTATAGGGATATTTTTCCTCAACTTTATGCAGCGATTTATACGCCATATTCCTCCCTACCTACCCACTGCAATGGTACTTGCAGCGATATTATACTTATCGCTTGCACCCGACCCTATGCCCGATGAGATACCATTACTGCTGTTTCCGGGAGCCGACAAGATAATACACTTTATAATGTATTGCGCTCTGACGGGAACGTTCTGCTTCGACTACTATCGCCGAGGTTTGCTCAATCGCGAATTGCAGATACTTGCCACAGTCCTTGTCGTATCCATTATTATAGGAGGTGTAATAGAACTGTTGCAAGGCTATATGGGCATAGGTCGCAGCAATGATTGGTGGGACTTTGCAGCCAATACAGCAGGATGCCTGACAGGAGTAATTATAGGTAAATACTATATAAAAAAGTTGTTGTGAGCAACATACCGTTGCATATACCAAAACTTTATAGTACCTTTGTTAATTCAAAAACAAGAATATTATTATGATAGAATACATTACAGGTGAAGTAGTAGAACTCACCCCCACCTCGGCAGTGTTAGAAACGAGTGGAGGTGTAGGCTATTTCCTCAACATATCGCTCAACACCTTCTCGGGAATGCGACAAGGCGAGCGCGCCCGACTGCTTGTATATGAGGCCATTCGCGAAGATGCATACGTTTTGTACGGTTTCACAAGTCGCAAAGAGAGAGAGTTGTTCCAATTATTACTCTCGGTATCGGGCGTAGGCCCTAATACAGCCCGTATGATTTTGTCGGGATTATCGCCCGAAGAACTTGAACAAGTTGTTGCCACCGAGAACGTAGGATTGCTTAAATCGGTGAAAGGAATAGGTGCAAAAACAGCACAAAGAATAATTGTTGACCTCAAAGATAAAATAAAAACGGTAGGTTCTCCGTTAGTAAGTAGTATGCCCCAAGTATCGGCCACCTATGAGGAGGCAGTTGCCGCCCTGTCGATGCTGGGATTTTCGCCCCAAGCATCGCAGAAAGTGGTACAAAAACTACTGCAAGATATGCCGGGCATACGGGTCGAAGAGGTCATAAAACAGGCATTGAAGATGTTGTGACGCTCATAGACTATAAGTTGAACAAGGCGCACACATAGATGAAAAAAATAGAGCGATTTCTAATTATTTTTATCCTCACCATAGGGTTGGCAAGTGCCCTACTTCCTACCCACGCTCAAAGCCCGACTTCCACACCGAAAGCCGGAGCCGATAGCACTATGCGCTTTCCTGTAGCCAAGACCGTACCCGCGAATTACGAAGATATAGGCAAAGAAGGTGCCGTTGACCTGCGCACACCCGACAATGTAAAGAGCGATATTGAATATGACCCGGCTACCAACAGTTACGTTCTACGCACGCGCGTAGGCGAAACAGAGGTATCTACGCCCTATATGATGACTGCCGAAGAGTACAAAGACTACACTTTTCGCAAGTCGATGGAGGCATTCTATCGCGAGAAAAATGCGTTCGACCCCAAGGCCGTCGAGAAAAACAAGTTTGACTTCCTCGATATAAACTTCAGCCTCGGCCCTCTCGAAAAGGTTTTCGGCCCCGGTGGCGTACAACTGAAAACACAAGGTAGCGTAGAGTTGAATATGGGTGTGAAATACAACAAGATAGACAACCCTGCCCTATCGGTAGAGGCACGCTCAAAGACTTACTTCGACTTCGACACCAAGATACAGGCTACAATCAATGCCAAAGTAGGTAATAAGTTGGCGTTCAATATGAACTACAACACCGATGCAACGTTTGCGTTCGACTCACAAAACCTCAAGTTGCAATTTCAGGGCGAAGAGGATGATATAATCAAGAATATCGAGGCAGGTAATGTGTCGATGACTACCGGCTCCTCGTTGATACGAGGTAGCACATCGCTGTTTGGTTTCAAAACCACATTGCAATTTGGCAAACTTACGGCAACAGCACTTGTATCGCAACAACAATCGGAATCGAAGAGTGTAAGCACAAGTGGTGGCGTACAGACTACCCCATTTGAATTTAATGCCGATGCCTACGATGAAAATCGCCACTTCTTCTTGGCTCACTATTTTCGCGACAACTACGATGAGTTTGCATCGAAGTTGCCGTATGTGCAATCGGGTATTACCATCAACCGTATAGAGGTGTGGGTAACCAACAAACAGGGCAATTACGACCAATCGCGCAACATTGTTGGTTTTATGGACTTGGCCGAGAGCGAGCATATACACAACAGCCATTGGAAAGGCTCGGGCAATCCTCTTCCTACGAACAATGCCAACACATTGCTCAACGAGATAAAGACTCAATACCCCGATGCGCGCAATATCAACAACGTATCGCAAGCCCTCGAAGGGTTGGCAGGATATGGCATAGAGGGTGGACAAGACTATGTAAAGATAGAGAGTGCCCGTAAACTCAATTCTAATGAATATACACTCAACAGCACGTTGGGTTATATCTCGTTGAAGGTAGCCCTTAACAGCGATGAGATGGTGGCTGTGGCTTATGAATATACATACGCCGGACAAGTGTATCAGGTAGGTGAGTTTGCGTCGGACATTACCTCTATCGACCAATGCTTATACCTGAAGTTGTTGAAGGGTGTTACCGTTTCGCCTCATCTGCCCATTTGGGACTTGATGATGAAGAACGTATATTCGCTCAATGCCTACCAACTGAAGAAGGATAACTTCCGACTCGACATTAAATATTTGAGCGACACTACCGGTGTATTGCTCAACTACATTCCTGCCGGTAAGATAGCCGACAAGACCTTGCTGCAAGCAATGAACCTCGACCGTCTTGATGCCAACCAAGAGAGTCATCCCGACGGTATATACGACTATATCGAAGGCTATACCGTACAGTCGAGCAATGGTCGTATCATCTTCCCTGTAGCCGAGCCGTTCGGCAGTCATCTTGCCAAGGTTATAGGCGATGAAGAGATAGCCAAGAAGTATATATTCCAAGAGTTGTACGACTCGACATTGACAGTGGCACAACAGGTATCGGACCGTAACAAGTTTGTCATAATGGGCGAATATCAGGCCTCATCGGGTTCCGAGATAAGTTTGGGTGCGATGAATGTACCACGAGGCTCGGTGGTGGTAACTGCCGGAGGTGTAACGCTTGTTGAGAACAGCGACTATACCGTCGATTATACAATGGGTACGGTAACGATACTCAACCAGAGTATTATCGATGCCGGTACGCCTATCAACGTGTCGCTCGAGAACCAATCGCTGTTCAATATGCAGCGCAAGACAATGTTGGGACTTGATCTTACATACGCATTCAGTAAGGACTTCAAGATAGGAGGTACTATTATGCACCTGTCGGAAAAGCCCATTACCAATAAAGTAAATACAGGTGACGAGTTGCTCAACAACACATTGTGGGGTATGAACTTCTCATACAATACACAATTCAACTGGCTCACCAATTGGCTCAACGCCATACCCACCGTCAATGCAACAGCACCTTCGACCCTATCGGTGAGTGGTGAGTTTGCCAACCTTGTTACACACAAGGCATCGAAAGGCAGTCAAGAGGGTATGTCGTACTTGGATGACTTCGAATCGACACAAACAGGATTAGACCTGCGCTCGCCCTACGCTTGGAACTTGGCCTCTACCCCATCGATGTTTGCCGAGTCGCAACTCAACGATGACCCCGAATATGGCAAGAATCGTGCGTTGTTGGCGTGGTACTACATCGACCGTATGTTTACCGATAAGAATACCAGCCTCGCTCCTACATATATACAGAATGATATGGACCAACTATCCAACCCATACATTCGCGAGGTGAGCATACACGAGATGTTCCCCAACAAGGAGTTGGCATACGGTGAGAGTACAACGGTACAAACACTCAACCTATCGTTCTACCCCGAGGAGCGTGGACCATACAACTTGGATGCCGAACAGATAGATAGCGAAGGTAACTTGCTTAATCCCGAGCAACGTTGGGGTGGTATTATGCGTAAGATGGATAATACCGACTTTGAAACAGGCAATATAGAAACAATACGTTTCTGGATGATGGACCCCTTCCTCGACCCCGAAAACCCCAATTATGAGGGTGGTGATTTCTATATCAACTTGGGTGAGATTTCGGAGGATATTCTTAAAGACGGTATGAAGTCATTTGAGAACGGATTGCCCATCGACAGCGACACGACACACATCGTATCGACCAATTGGGGTAAGGTGTCGCGCAATCAGTCATTGACATACGCTTTCGATAACACTGCCGGCTCGCGCAAGAAACAAGACGTAGGTCTTGATGGTCTTACCAACGAAGAGGAGTTCTCGTTTAATACCTATCGCAACTACCTCAACAAGTTGAATAACAAACTATCGGCTACAGCACAAGCACGAATGCGAGAGGACCAATTCTCGCCATACAACGACCCTGCCGGTGACAAATACCACTTCTATCGTGGCGTAGATTACGATAACCAACAACTATCGGTATTGGAACGATACAAACGCTACAATGGTGTAGAGGGCAACTCGGCATCGAGCGAGGATGTAGATGATAGTTATTACCAATCGGCTCGCAGTGTACCTGATGTTGAGGATGTCAACCAAGACAACACCCTCAACGAGTATGAACGATATTTCCAATATCGCATCTCGATACGCCCCGAGGACCTGAAAGTAGGTCACAACTATATTACCGACTCAACCTCCACCGAAGTAACACTGCGCAACGGTCAGAAGGGTCGTGCCGTATGGTATCAGTTCAAGATACCGGTATCGGAATTTGAGAGCAAGATAGGCTCTATCAATGACTTTAAGACCATACGTTTCATCCGTATGTTTATGACCGGCTTCAAGAAGCCTACACACTTGCGTTTTGCTACATTCGAACTTGTTCGTGGCGAGTGGCGCGAATACAAGTACTCGTTGTATAATCGTGGCGAAGTGCCGGCACAAGGCAATATAGATATGAGTGTGGTTAACATCGAGGAGAATGCCGGACAACGACCCGTCAACTATGTATTACCTCCGGGTGTAACGCGTATTGTTGACCCGAGCCAAACCCAAGCCACACAACTCAACGAACAAGCACTTGCCCTGAAGGTTACCGACCTACAGGCAGGCGACGCTCGCGCTGTATATAAGAACATCAATATGGACTTGCGACACTACAAGCGAATACAGATGTTTGTACACGCCGAGGAATTAATCGATGACTACAGCAATCTGCAAAACGGCGACCTTTCGATATTTATTCGTTTGGGTAGCGACAGCCGTTCAAACTATTATGAGTATGAGATACCTCTTACTCTCACCCCTGAGGGTATATACAGCACCTACAACTCGAGCGACCAATATACCGTATGGCCGGCCGAGAATATGGTGGACTTTGTATTGGAACGCCTACCCGAACTGAAGACCCAACGTAACCGCGACAAACGTGCCGACAACTCAAATGTGTCGTTTGCCGAGCCATATTCGATGTACGACCCCGACAACGAGCGCAACCGTATGACCGTTGTAGGTAACCCGTCGTTGTCGAACATTCGCACAATGCTTATAGGTATTCGCAACAACTCGGGTAACACCAAGAACGGTACTGTATGGGTAAACGAATTGCGATTGACCGATTTTGACCAGAGTGGTGGTTGGGCAGCCAAGGGTAACATCAACTTGGGCATATCGGACATTGCCACAGTCAACGTGGGAGGACAACTCGAAACTGCCGGATTCGGCTCGATAGACCAAAGCCTCACACAACGTCGTATGGATGATTACTATCAATACAACGTTTCAACTCAAGTTGATGTGGGTCGTTTCCTTCCCGAGAAAGCGCAAGTATCGATACCTGTATATTATTCTTACTCCGAGCAGATAACTACGCCCCAATATAACCCCATCGATGAGGACGTAAAACTCGCCGATGCCTTGGATGCTGCCAAGACCAAAGTGGAGAAAGACTCTATCAAGTCGCTCGCTGTAGAACGCCGTACGGTGGAGAGTCTCAGTGTAAGTGGTGTGAAAGTAAACATCAAGAGTAAGAATCCTATGCCTTACGACCCAGCCAACTTTACATTGAGTTACTCATACAATCGCCAAAGCAACGAAGACCCCACCACCGACTATGAGAACACCTACGACCACCGAGGCAGCCTTACATATAGTTACACACCCTATGTAAAGCCGTTCAAGCCCTTCGAAAAGTTGCAAAGCAAGTCGAAGAATGCCAAATTCCTGAAGGAGTGGGAGTTGAACTATGTTCCTACCAACATCACCTTCAGCACCAACATATCGCGTTACTACTACGAACAACAAGTACGCGACCTCAACGCTATCGTATCGGGTATAAAGGGTATAGAACTACCCGTAGCAGTAAGTAAGAACTTCTTGTGGGATCGTCAATTCTCACTGCAATGGAACTTGACCAAGTCGCTCAACTTCTCATTGCAGACAATGACCAATGCCCGTATTGATGAAACGGCAGGTGCTGTGAACAAAGAACTTTTCCCCAATGAGTATGCTCAATGGCAAGACTCGGTGTGGAACAGTATCAAGGGATTGGGTAGCCCGTGGGAGTATAACCAAACATTCAACGCCTCGTGGACAGCCCCATTCAGTAAAATACCGGTATTGGACTTCCTGACATTCTCGGTAAAATACAACGCAACATACAATTGGGAGAAAGGTACCGAGATAGAGGGAGTGGATATGGGTAACGTTGTGTCAAACCAAGCACAATGGAACTTCGACGGTCGTATTGCCTTTGACAAACTCTACAACAAAGTACCCTACTTGGAGAAGGTAAACAAACGCTTCTCGGGCAGCAAGAGCAGTGGCAACCGAGCCAACAACAGAAATGCACGCCAAAAGAACAAGTTTGAACGCACCATAACACTCAAAGAAGATACCACCGTAACAGTACGCCACAACTTGAAGAACAAGAAGGTAAATGTTACGGCAACCAGCCTGAAGGGCGAAAGTTTTGCCATCGAAAGTCGTATAGTCGATGAGAATAATGTAGAGATTCTCACTCGAGGCAAACGTCAAATCAAGGTGCGTGTTGTAATACCCGAGGAGGAAAAGACCTTCTGGAGCGAGGCAGCCCAATATTCAGCCCGATTCCTGATGATGGTGCGCAGTGTCAATGCCCGCTATCGCGAGGTAAGTTCGATCAATCTGCCCCTGTTCCGTCCTTCTATCGGCGACGGTTTCGGACAGACCAACGCCTATGGCCCTATGGCACCGGGTCTTGACTTCGCATTCGGATTTACCGACGAAAGTTATGTGCAACGCGCCATCGACAACGATTGGCTCATACGCGATGAGTTGCAAATAAATCCTGCCATACTCGGCAAAACTCGCGAGTTGAACATCGATGTCGATATAGAGCCTATCGTGGGCCTTAAAATAAAACTTACCGGCAATTGGAACAAGACCGACAACAGCCAGATACAGTTTATGTTTGAGAACAACCCCACCATTTACGGTGGTAGTTACACCAAGACTCACGTTGCCATACTCACATCGATGCGCCCCTCATCGGCCGATAACGGCTATCACTCCGACGCATTCGACCGTTTCTTGGAGAATCGCAAGGTTATAGCCGAGCGTTACGAGCAGAGATATGCCGGAACGAACTATCCCTCGAACGGATTTATGGAGGGTCACCCCCTTGCCGGCAAGCCATACAGTCGCGATAACGGAGGCATCAATCCCTCATCGCCCGATGTTATGATACCGGCATTCTTGGCTGCCTATACCGGCATAGATGCCAACAATGCGGCACTGACAGCCTTCCCCGATATGTTGAGCATACTGCCCAACTGGCGTATTACATACGACGGACTTATGCAAATACCTCTTTTCAAGGAACACTTCAAGTCGTTTACGCTCAACCACGCCTACCAATGTACCTATGCCGTAGGCTCATACTCGTCGTTCCTCAATTGGATGGGTACAGGCGATGATTATATGGGCTTTACCCTCGATGAGTTATCGGGCAATCCTGTTCCGTCGTCACCCTACGACATCTCATCGGTAACAATCAGTGAGCGTTTTGCACCCTTGTTCGGTATCAACGCAACTATGAAGAACAACATTACCTTGCGTGCCGAATATAACGACTCGCGTGTTCTTACCCTCAACTCGGGCGCAGGACAGGTTGTGGAGGCAACAACATCCGATATTACCGTAGGTGCAAGTTATAAGATAGCCAACTTCAACAAGATACTGAAGATAGGCAGCAAACAGACCGGCGTAAGCAATGACCTCACGCTCAATGCCGACTTCTCGTGGCGCAACACTATATCGCTCATTCGTCGCATCGACGAGAACTATACACAAGCCACTACCGGTACACGCACTTGGTCAATAAAGGCTACTGCCAACTACATACTGAGCAAGCGCATCACTTTGGGTCTGTACTTCGACCACCAAGTGAATACACCTCTTGTATCTTCATCGGCATACCCCGTAACCAATAGCAATTACGGTATCTCTATCCAACTCTCATTGGTGAAATAGTGGAGTGTGTGGAATGATTAGAGTTTAGGGATTAGTGTTTAGAGTGACATCAGCAATCGGTATATTTAATAGGCATAGCCGGGCGACGCAATGCCCTAACGATGAGCCATATACCGGCTATAACAAATGGGATGCTGAGGAATTGTCCCATATTGAGGTTTTCGCCTGAGCCGATAAACACCAATGCATTCTTAATCATCTCGACAAAGATGCGCGAGAGGAACGTGCCCACAAAGAATACTCCCAACAACAAGCCTTGACGTTGCTCGGCGTGACGACGCCAATACATATAAGAGAGTATAATAAAGAGTGTGAGGTATGTGAGCGACTCATATATCTGCGTGGGGTGCGATGGCTCACTGAATATAGGCTCGGCACCATTCATCCAACCACGCACATTGGTAATGAAGCAGAATGCCCAAGGCAGGTCGGTAACGTGTCCGTATAGTTCGTGATTCATCAAGTTGCCCATACGAATCATAGCACCCACCAAGGCTACAGGAACGCATATACGGTCGAGTATCCACAAGATATTCTCTTTGGTGACACGACGCGAGAAGAGCCACATAGCAAGTATGATACCTATAGTACCTCCGTGACTTGCCAAGCCACCTTCCCACACCTTGAGTATTTCAATGGGGTTCTGCGAGTAGTAATCCCATTGATAGAAAAGGCAGTGACCCAAGCGTGAGCCTATGACAGTGGCTATTATCAAATAGAGCAATAGGGTATCTACCCAGCCTTCGGGTTTACCTTCGTGCTTAAACATTCTGTTCACTATGTAGTAACCCAAGCCAAATCCTATGGCAAAAAAGAGTCCATACCAGCGTATCTCAACAAAGCCACTATATATAATAGGATTGGCAGTCCATTGGATGTAATCGAGTATCATAATATTGATTTATTTTTTGAACGTGCGAAGTTATAACTTTTGCGTGATATAGGACTCACACATCGCCAAGAAATTCTACGACTTATAGTAAACCGTACCCTTCAACACGCCTTCGGTGGTAATAAAGCCCAACTCCTTCATTTGCTGCAAGTCCTTCTTGATTGTATTGGGCGACTCTTTGTGCAGATGCGTTACAATTGCAGCAAACTTGACGGGCTGATTATGCTCAATAAAACGCAAAATGTGCAACTGACGAGTATTAAGTGGCAAATTATGTGCCGATGACAGCAGGGGCAACTTAGGGGCTGTAACCTCGCAAGCCTTACCGGCCGCTTGGTATAGGCTATCGACCCAATAGACCAACCATTGCGCAACGGCTGTGTTATCGTCGATGCGCTGCTTGACAGCACGATGATAAGCCACACGGTCGAGCACCATAATGCGTGCCGGAGTATAGTGCAAGAGCCACTCACAGCCACAACGGCGCAACAAAACAAGAGCCAATATATGCATAACAACCTCCCTACTCTCTCGCAATGTTTCTTGTGTCATAAATTGGTACAAGAACAATCCTACGACAAGTAAGGGATGCAACTCGACCGACCGTGACTGCACCAACAGCCACTCTACAACATCGCCCAAGGCAGCACCGGACAACGAGCGTTGCTGTTGCGAGGTGCGTCTATTCAACAACACATCTACCCTATTGCGCTGTGAGGGCATATCCTCGTGTGTATTGCATAGCGATGCAGCGATGTCCAATATACGCGCCTCATCTATGGTAACACCATCAACATAGCGTTGTAATACACTGGAAATGTGGCGATAGCAACTATGCACAAAGCGTGCATCGGGGGCATCGCTGTCAGCATTAGTAATGATAGTGCGAATGGTATCGACACCGATTGTACGCCCCGTAAGGAGCGATATGGCATACAAAGTAGCGACAATATTATCATCATCGGCAGGCAACGCAAATGAACGACGCGACACAAAGTCGAGATAACTCAACTTGCGTTTCACCTCGTTACCGTCGTGCTGCGATAGCGTTATTTTGTTTCCCAACTTCATATCCACATCGTTATAGTAGCACAAAGTAAATAAATAAAGGCGAGACGTGCAAATATTTTTTATGAGCCGCTGATGAACAAAAAACATCATTGCACATATATAATAATAGACAAAAAATTGCTAACTTCGCGAGCGAATTAATTTTAAGGTATAAACTCATATAAAAAAGCAAATTATGAATAAAAAAGCGTTATTAATCATCCTCGACGGATGGGGCATCGGCGACAAGAGTCGTGCCGACGTAATATCATCTACCCCTACCCCTTATTGGGATTATCTTACTGCAACATATCCCCACTCACAACTGCAAGCAAGTGGCGAGAATGTAGGTTTGCCCGACGGACAAATGGGTAACTCGGAGGTTGGTCACCTCAACATCGGTGCCGGTCGTGTGGTATATCAAGACTTGGTGAAAATCAACAAGGCTTGTCGCGAAAACACTATTATGGAAAATCCCGAGATTGTATCGGCATTTACCTACGCACGCGACAACAAGAAGAATATACACTTTATGGGCTTGACATCCGACGGTGGTGTACACAGTTCGCTCGACCACCTCTTCAAGTTGTGCGACATTTCACGCGAATATGGCATAGATAATACTTTTATCCACTGCTTTATGGATGGTCGCGACACCGACCCCAAGAGTGGTAAAGGCTTTATCGAGGCATTGCAAGCACACTGCGACAAGAGTGCCGGCAAGATAGCCTCTATCGTGGGTCGCTACTACGCAATGGATCGTGACAAACGTTGGGAGCGCGTGAAAGAGGCTTACGACCTGCTTGTAAACGGCATTGGCAAGAAAGCCACCGATATGGTAGCCGCTATGCAAGAGTCGTATGACGAAGGTATTACCGACGAGTTTATCAAGCCCATCGTGAACGCCAACTTCGACGGAACAATCAAGGAAGGCGATGTAGTAATATTCTACAACTATCGCAACGACCGTGCCAAAGAACTTACCATTGTACTCACACAACAAGATATGCCCGAGGCAGGTATGCACACCATTCCCGGCTTGCAATACTACTGTATGACTCCCTACGACGCCTCTTTCAAGGGTGTACACATTCTCTTCGACAAAGAGAACGTAGTGAATACACTTGGCGAGTACCTTGCCGAGCAAGGCAAACAACAATTGCACATAGCCGAAACCGAGAAGTATGCACACGTTACCTTCTTCTTCAACGGAGGTCGCGAAACACCCTACAACAACGAAGAGCGCATCCTCGTAGCATCGCCCAAAGTGGCAACATACGACTTGAAGCCCGAAATGAGTGCTTACGAAGTGAAAGATAAACTCGTAGAGGCTATCAAGAGCGAACAATTCGACTTTATTGTAGTAAACTATGCCAACGGTGATATGGTAGGTCACACCGGTGTATATGAGGCAATAGAGAAGGCCGTTGTAGCCGTAGATGAGTGTGTGAAAGATACTGTAGAGGCAGCCAAGGCAGCCGGCTACGAGGCTATCATCATAGCCGACCACGGTAATGCCGACAATGCTATCAACGCCAACAACACACCCAACACAGCACACTCGCTCAACCCCGTACCCTTTGTGTATGTAACCGAGAATAAGAATGCTCGCGTAAGCGATGGTATTCTTGCCGACGTGGCACCCTCGATACTGCACATTATGGGCTTGCCCATCCCCTCGGAGATGACCGGCAAGAACCTTATCGAGGAGTAAACTAATACCATTAACACAAACAACCATGGAACAAAAAGGAAAAAGTAACGCATTGGTTATCATCGTTATGATTCTGCTTTTCGGAATGATATCGTTTGTTACCAACTTGGCATCACCTATGGGTGATATTCTTAAAAATCAGTTTCAAGTAGCCAACTGGATGGGTACACTCGGTGTATTGGCCAACTTTATCGCCTATGCCGTAATGGGTATTCCCGCCGGTAACCTTTTGCAAAAACAGGGTTATAAAAAGACCGCCCTTCTTGCCGTAACTGTGGGTTTTGCCGGAGTAGGTATTCAAACAATAGCAGGATTGCTTACCGGTAATGTAGCATTTGGCATTTATCTGCTTGGTGCATTCATTGCAGGTTTCTCGATGTGTATGTTGAATATCGTAGTAAATCCTATGCTCAATAAATTGGGTGGAGGTGGCAACCGAGGCAACCAATTGGTGCAACTTGGAGGCTCGTTCAACTCGTTGATGGGAACTGCCGTTATTTTCCTTACCGGTGTATTTGTGCCCAGCATTGCCAAGGCGCACATCAGCCAAGTATTTCCTTTGATGTTCATAGCATTGGCGATATTTGCATTGGCATTCATCGTAATATTCTTTACCAAGATACCCGAGAATGCTCCTCAAGCAGCCAAGGTTGAAGAAAAATCGCAATACAGCCCTATGTCATTCCGTCACTTCGTGTTGGGTGCAATAGGTATCTTCATCTATGTAGGTGTAGAGGTAGGTATTCCCAATGTACTGCAAAAGTGGTTGCAGAACGGTGGCCTTTCGGTAGCCGAAGGTGCCGAGGCCATAGCCGGAACAGTTACAGCCACATATTGGTTGCTTATGCTGGTAGGACGCCTTTTGGGTGCAGCATTGGGTGCAAAGGTATCGGCCAAGAATATGTTGGTAGCCGTATCGGCAGTAGGCTTGTGCCTCGTAGCCGGAGCAATGTTCCTCTCGCCCGAAACTGTTGTTAACCTGCCCGTATTTAAGGGTACAGCCGGTTTTGGATTTGCCCTTGTACCTGTCAATGCCGCACTGTTGGTACTTTGTGGTCTTTGTACATCGGTTATGTGGGGTGGCATCTTCAACCTTGCTGTTGAAGGTCTTGGTAAATACACCGAGAAAGCATCAGGTATCTTTATGGCACTTGTATGTGGTGGTGGTATCCTTCCATTCTTCCAAAATCTTGTTGTTGACTTGACCGGCAACTATCTTGTAAGTTACTGGGTTGTTATAGCAGGTCTTGCCTACTTGTTGTTCTACGCATTGGTAGGCTCGAAGAATGTAAACAAAGATATTCCTACCGAATAATCTCGAACTTGCACAATATTGAAGGCGGCCACCTTTAGGTAGCCGCCTTCTTCTCGAAAAAAATAATACAATCGACAACAATAGAGACAATCGTTATGATACAAATAGACAATACACTCATAACACTCGATATACTTGAAAAGCACTTCTTGTGCAACCTCGACGCCTGTAAGGGCGAGTGCTGCATCGATGGCGATGCCGGTGCGCCTATCACTCCCGAAGAACAAAAAGCGATAGAAGAAGCATTGTCGGCAGTGTGGGACGACTTAAGCCCCTCGGCACAGGCTGTCATCAAGGAGCAAGGCGTGTCGTATGTCGATGAAGAGGCCGACCTCGTAACCTCTATTGTAGATGGTCGCGATTGCGTATTCACTTGCTATGGCGAGAACGGGATGTGCTACTGCGCACTCGAGAAGGCCTATCGCGAAGGCCGTTCAAAATTCTATAAACCTCTATCCTGCCACCTATACCCCGTGCGATTGCAAGAGTGGTCGAATGGTTATACAGCCCTCAACTACCACCGATGGAAAATATGCAAAGCAGCCGAAGTGTTGGGTCGTCGCGAGGGGGTGCGCGTATATCAATTCTTGCGTGAGCCACTGATTCGCCGATTTGGCGAAGATTGGTATAACACCCTATGCGAAGTAGCCGAAGAGTATCTTGCTACGCAAAACAAATAACACACAACCGAGGCTACAGCATAAAAACTGTAAAAATTTTAATATTAAATTACAATTTGCAACAGGTATATTAAAATTTTATATAACTTTGGGGTATATAATATACCTTATAATAACCTCATATAACCTAATACCATTATGTACAATGAAATAACACTATCGGGCATACGCTATGAGGACTTTCGTAAGCAAATCGACGAGAAGGAAGTCTATCTGTATGCACTTACAAACGAAAAGGGATGTGAATTAACAATCTGTAATTATGGCGCCCGTATCATATCGCTATTGGTGCCCAATCGCAATGGAGAGATGACCGATGTCGTTACCGGTCACAGTTCGATAGAAGATATTCTTGCTACCGGCGATCGCTACTATGGCGTAATATGTGGACGTTATGCCAACCGTATTGCTCGTGGTCGCTTTGAAATAGATGGCAATGTCTATGACCAACTTGCCATAAACAATGGCCCTAACAACCTGCACGGAGGTGTAAAGGGTTTCAACGAGCAAGTATGGGATGCCGAACAGACCGATGAACGAACATTGGTATTGCGCTACACATCGCCCGACGGTGAGGAGGGTTTCCCCGGAAACCTACAAGTAACCGTAACCTACCACCTCAACGACGATAACAGTGTGGATATTTACTACGAAGCCACAACCGATAAGCCCACAGTGGTAAACCTTACGAACCACGCCTTCTTCAACCTGTCGGGTGTAGAGAGTGGAACAACCGTAGATGACCACATACTTACCATTAACGCATCGCACTACCTTCCTGCCGACAATACAGCCATTCCCTATGGCGACCCTGTTGAGGTAAAAGGTACACCTATGGCATTCGACACCCCTCACGCTATAGGCGAACGCATAAACGAAGATTTTGAGCAACTAAAATTTGGCAATGGTTATGACCACTGCTATGTACTCGATAAGGGCGACGGCATCTATGCCGAGAGCGCACACTGTGTATCGCCTCGCACCGGTATAGCCCTCACAATATACACAACCGAGCCGGGCATACAACTCTACACAGCCAATTGGCTCAATGGAGAATTTCCGGGCAAGCACGGCAAGCGATATATGGCTCGCACATCGTTCTGCCTCGAAACACAACACTATCCCGACTCGCCCAACCACCCGCAATACCCCTCTACCCGACTCAATCCCGGAGAGGTATTTAAGTCGCGAACAACATACATCTTTACAACTAAATAAAGTAATTTAGAATTATGGAAATAGAATTTGTAAGAAGTAGATTTATCAAACATTTCGATGGACTGACAGGCTCGGTATATGCCTCGCCCGGTCGTATCAATCTTATAGGCGAACACACCGATTATAACGGTGGTTTTGTATTTCCCGGTGCTATCGATAAAGGTATGATAGCCGAGTTGCGCCCCAATGGCACCGACAAAGTGCGCGCATACTCAATAGATATGAAAGACTATGTAGAGTTTGGCCTTAACGAAGAGGATGCCCCTCGCACATCGTGGGCACGCTACATCTTCGGTGTATGTCGCGAAATGATAAAACGAGGTGTCGATGTAAAAGGCTTCAACACTGCCTTTGCCGGCGATGTGCCTCTGGGAGCAGGTATGTCATCATCGGCTGCACTTGAAAGCACCTACGCATACGCACTCAACGACCTCTTTGGCGATAACAAAATAGACAAATTCGAATTGGCAAAGGTAGGTCAGGCAACCGAACACAACTACTGTGGCGTAAAGTGTGGTATTATGGACCAATTTGCCTCGGTATTCGGCAAAGAAGGCAGCCTGATACGCCTCGACTGCCGTAGCCTCGAATATCAATATTTCCCCTTCAAACCCGAAGGCTACCGACTTGTATTGCTCGACTCGGTTGTTAAGCACGAGTTGGCATCGAGTGCCTACAACAAACGTCGCCAAAGTTGCGAAAATGTTGTGGCTGCAATCAAGAAGAATCATCCCTCGGTTGAGTTCCTTCGCGATGCCGATATGACAATGCTCGATGAGGTGAAAGCCGACGTTTCGGCTGAGGACTATATGCGTGCCGAATACGTTATTGGCGAGGTGCAACGCGTACTTGACGTGTGTGCTGCACTTGAAAAGGGCGACTACGAAACCGTTGGTGCCAAGATGTATGAAACACACTACGGAATGAGCAAGTTGTATGAGGTAAGTTGCGAAGAACTTGACTTCCTCAACGACATAGCCAAAGAGTGTGGCGTAACCGGCTCACGCGTTATGGGAGGTGGATTTGGTGGATGCACCATCAACCTCGTGAAAGAAGAGTTGTACGACGACTTTATTGCTCGCGCCAAGGCTGCCTACCGTGAGAAATACGGAAAACTGCCCAAGGTATATGACGTAGTAATATCGGACGGCTCACGCAAACTTTGCTAAAAACAGATAAATAAAACAAGATATGAAACCTACACTTTTTGTTTTGGCTGCCGGTATGGGTAGCCGTTATGGTGGTTTGAAACAGTTGGACGGTTTGGGTCCCAACGGCGAAACCATTATGGACTATTCGATTTTCGATGCCATTCGTGGTGGCTTCGGAAAGGTTGTATTCGTTATCCGTAAAGATTTTGAGGCCGATTTTCGCGAGAAAGTTCTCAACAAATATATCGACCACATTCCTGAAGAATTGGTATTCCAATCGCCCGACAAGTTGCCCGAGGGCTTCACTTGTCCTGCCGATCGCGTGAAACCTTGGGGTACAAACCACGCAGTAATGATGGGCAAAACGGCTATTAACGAGCCTTTTGCAGTAATTAATGCCGATGACTTCTACGGACGCGACAGTTTTGCCGTATTGGGCAAATGGTTGAGCCAAATGGAGGGCAAGAGCAACCAATATTGTATGGTGGGCTACCGAGTAGGTAACACCCTCTCGGAGAGTGGCAGTGTATCGCGTGGCGTATGCTCGACCGACAGCAACCGTATGCTCACCGATGTTGTAGAGCGCACAAAGATAGAGCGCATCGACGGCAAGGTGCAATATAAAGATGAGAACGACCAATGGGTTGCCATCGACGACAATACACCCGTATCGATGAATATGTGGGGCTTTACACCCGACTATTTTGCTCACTCCGATGCTGCATTTGTTGAGTTCCTCAATGCCAATATCGACAACTTGAAATCGGAATTTTACATTCCTACCGTTGTCAACAAACTCATCCAAGAAGGCACATCAACAGTCGAAGTGCTTGACACAACAGCCAATTGGTTTGGCGTAACCTACGCCGAGGACCGTCCTTCGGTAGTAGCCAAGATACAGGCACTTGTAGATGCCGGTGAGTATCCCGAGAAGTTGTTTAAATAACATATTCGACAAAACCACAGAGAGGCTGTATCAAAATTGATATTCCTCCGTCGCTACGCGACACCTCACTTAATTTAAGGGAGGAGAAATCAGCGAAACGCTGATTTAAAGCCGTAGGCTGACTGAGGAGTATTACACAAATTTTGACACAGCCTCTCCTATACAATATGCTCTATGCCGTCACTGTACCTCTTTGCACCTGAGAATGATATGGCGCTTGCCTTTGGTGGTAAGCACTATACCCCACCTCCTGTGGCTTGCACTATAGCGCACGACCTGTCGTTGCTACCACTATGGTATGCCGAGGAGGAGAATGCTACAGTATGGAGCAAACAGCATATCACGCCCGATATGAGGCGTGCGCTCGATTCTTTGGGTGTAACCTCCTACGCCACCACAAAACTGCCCAACGATACAACCGACTGCAAGCCTTGGGGATGGAGTGCTTATATGACCGAACGGTTGCTGCGAATGGGTGTTACTCGCACGATGTTGCCCGATGACGCATCCATTGACAAGATACGCCTACTGTCGGGACGCGCCACCACACGCAACATTATACTATCCCTGCAAGAAGCAGGCACAGGTTATCCCCTACCACCCTTACCCACAGCACTCACTACCGGCAATGAGGTAGAAAAATACATTGCATCGCAACAAGCCTCGATACTGAAATCGCCTTGGTCGAGCAGTGGTCGTGGTGTGTGGTATGTACGCAACGGCTACGATGAGACAACAGCACGTTATGCCGAGGGCATCATACGCAAGCAGGGCTACATTATGGGCGAAGTGCTACAAGACAAAGTGAGCGACTTGGCTATGGAGTTCTACAGCGACGGAACGTCGGTAAGATTTGCAGGATATTCACTCTTTGAAACCGATGAACGAGGAGCCTACACCGGCAACATATTGGACACCAACGATGCACTGGAGCAACTAATATGCAGTCACATTGCGCCCGAGCATCTGCATAACACCCGTAAGGCATTGGAGAAGATACTCACAACACTCATAGCGCCCCACTACAAGGGGTATATGGGTATCGATATGATACTCTATCGCAATGAACAAAACGATATATTGCTGCATCCTTGCATAGAGTTGAACTTGCGTATGAGTATGGGAATGGTGGCGCGTATCATTGCCGACCGATACCTATCGACCAACAGCAAGGGAACATATCGCGTGGAGTATAACCCCGATACCACCCAACTCAAGGAGTTACACAACACGCTACAGCAACAACACCCCCTAAACATAGCCAACCGAAAGATTACCAAAGGCTATCTTGCCCTCACACCTATTGAGGATAATACACACTACTTGGCCTACATAGTCGTAAACGAATAGTGACACAAAAAAACTATTTTTTATTATTAACAGCACGATATATCGTGCTTTTTTCTTATGTTTGCAATGGCTTAAACCGAAAAACCTTGTGTTATGAAAAACAATCTCATTATCACCATCGGACGCCAATTTGGCAGTGGAGGACGCGAAATAGGTAAAATCTTGTCGGAGATGCTCAACCTCAAATATTACGACAAAGAGTTGATACTCGAGGCCTCGAAGGCAAGCGGGCTGTGTACCGAACACTTTGAGCGAGCCGATGAGAAAGCACCCAACCGTTTCTTCAACGCCCTGTCGAAAGGGTGGTTGAGTGGAGCAAGTGGTATGCCAACATCGGGTGGATGGTCGGATGAGATGGTATTTAAGTTTCAAGCCGATGTAATACGCGAGATAGCCGAGAGAGAGTCGGCCGTAATCGTAGGTCGTTGTGCCGACTATATTCTGCGCGACCACCCGGGATGTGTGAGTGCGTTTATCCACGCCGATATGGACGATTGCGTGCAACGTATTGTATCGCGCAACTGTGGAATAGATGAGCGCGAGGCTCGCGAATTGGCACACAAGCGCAACAAACTGCGCACTGCTTACTACAACTTCTATACCGACAAGGTGTGGGGCGATGGCGCATCATACGACATCTGCATCAATTCATCGATTGTAGGCACACAAGGGGCGGCCGAATTGATAGCCCTGTTTGCCCGTAAGAAGATGGAGATGAACACTCCCAAGTAAGCCCTCAAACGTCAGTTCTTACGCTTCATTATAGGTCGCTCGATAAGATACCACGAAACGAGCGACAAGGCAATTGTCATACCTACCACAACGGCAAATGCCAGATAGATATTGACCTCGGGCAAGCCCCAATAGACAACCAACTGAATAATGGGGAAGTGAAAGAGATAGATGTCGTAGGCAATATTGTCGTACTTGCGCATCCACACAAACCAACGGCAGTTGTAGGCAAAACCTATAATAACAATAGCCATACATAGTGGCTCGATGGCATCAAACCAATCGACATACTTGGATGCTACAGCCAGCACCAACGCTATAGGGAAAAGCCACTTAACATTACGTTGGAAGTAATCGAAGTACAGGAGCAATGCCACACCCGAATAGAAGAAGAGCAGTTGCCCACCTACTTGTCGCTGCATAATACGGTACATCATATCGCCCGACTCTATATACAAATGCCCCATATACACCTTATAGATGTAAGACAAGACGTATATAACAACCAATGTCCACGCCTTGTTGTATCGCGATAGCAACCACGCCGATATGGGAATAGAGAGGTAAAGCAATACCTCTATCTTCATAGTCCACAACGAGCCGTTCACAGCCTCATACACCTGTCCCGTAAAGACGCCGGGCAACGCCGGTTGCAAGAAATTGGCAAAGGTAAGGTTGGCTCCTAAATATTGCCAAAACTGCGATGACGTGAAATAATCGCCCGCCGACATATTGGTAACGAAAGCACCCACAACGGCACACAGCAGCACAATGGCCATATAAGGAGGCAATATGCGACGAGCGCGACGCAAGAAGTATTGCTTGAGCGACTTACTGCGCAGATAACTATAAAATACCAAGAAGCCACTCAACATAAAGAAACCACCAACAGCCGTATAACTCGAGGTTGGGAAAAAGTTGGTAGTACCTGTCAACTCGGCAAAATGGGCAAACAATACTGCAAAAGACAAGTAGTATCGCACAATGTCAAGGTTATTCTCATCGCGCAATAAAGGAGGTATTTGGGGGCGTAGCAGTTGATTGTTCATCGATATATCGTAGTTACAGCGAACAAAAGTAGTATTTTTTTTCAGAATAGCCACTGCAACCATACACAAAAAACGGTGGCAAGCACACACTTACCACCGTTTCACTAATATATTGCGATTATATTATTACTTCTTGCCAAAGGCTACAATAATACCGGCACGAAGATTGAGTCGCATACCATATAGAGGAATACCCTCTTCCGAGAATTTCATATTGGGCGAAATGTAGTCGCAACCGGCAAAGATATTAATACCATTGGGGCAGAAGTTGATGAGCGCACCCAGCGCACCGCCCAAATTGGAAATCGAGCCATTAATAGAGGCTTGGAACCAATCGCAAGGACGGAAGTTGACAACAGCCATACCCTCGGCATAAGTATAAGGCGCGCCAAAACGAGTCGATGACAATATACCGAACGATATTTTACGTTGCAAAATAGCATATTCGGCAGCAACGTTAAGTGTGGTTTGTAATGACCTGAGATGATTTTCGGGCGCAGCCTCACGAAGATTAAGCATATCCAACACATCATCCGAGAGTTCTTCCAACTGCTCATCGATGGGTGCTGACTCATCCTCCGACAAGTCAAAACCTGTAAACTCATAACTACCCTCCGATACGGCACGATTCACTTGACTCCAAGATATAAAACCTATATCATTGAGAGCCAACGAAACTGTAAGTTCGGGCAATGCGGCAGGCGTATAAACAGCACCTAAATCGACACCGAAACCAAAGCCACCCAAACGGAACTTATCAATGCCTATACCCGAAACGACACCATTTTCGTCGTAAGTATATTGCATACCACTCGACAAGAACGATTCGCCTTGCGCCTCGACCATCCATTTTTCGGCAGAGAAGTCAATAGCAATATTTTTCATATTCATCTCGGCGGCAAACAAACCGGCAAGTAATTTCACTTTGGCTCCATAAGAGAAACCTTCAAGAGCCGGCAACTTACGAGAGTGACCCAACGCCAATTCTACATAGTTATTGGTATATAGCGACAAATTTTCGATATTATATTGAGCCGAAGGAATAGATGTATTATCACCCACCTTAAGGAACTCAAATAGTGTAGAGGGTACATTGGCCGAAACAAAAGAGCGTTCCTTGATAACGATAGTATTAAAGCCACCTAATGCTCTGAAACCAACCGAAACGACAGGAATATCGGCAAGAATTTCGAGTCGATTATTGGCAGGCATACCACCAATAAATTCATCGGCCGAAACTTGCGATGACAAACCCGTAACAAGACCATCATTGCGTTGAAAAACGAAGTTGGCCAAACCGAAGTTGGAAGAAACACCGGCCTGCAAACCGGCAATACCGGGTATAGCCACATAGTTCGACTCACCACCAAAAGCGGCATTCAACTCGTGGCGTTGCACCATACCTTCCAAGAAATATGCCGAATGAGGGGCTTGAGCCGAAGCCATTAAAGCAACACCCAAGGTACATACGACAGCAAATATTTTAATATATGATGTTTTCATCTTACAATAGTTTTTTCAGTGAGATACTTATAATTGTATGTCTTAATATATGTCCGAACTCCTATTACACCTTATAAATCGGTAGCCACTGTGGCACCTTCAGGCAATCGCAAAGCCAATTTTGTAATCTTCAGATATTGTTCAGGGCGCAATTCGCCTGTGGCATCGGATGTAGCCGATACCGACAATACAATCTTGTCTAACTTATTAAATGTACTCTCTTCGGCCAATATGTCGAGTCGCAGAGCAAAGGGTTGAGTCTTACCGGCTTTAACGAGAAGCGCATTCGACATCTTAATCTCATTCATTACATTGCCACTCTTATCGAGTGCATAGAGTTTGAGGTTGACATCGACAGGCAAGGTACTCTCCACAACACCTTCGATTTGCGCACAGTCGAAGTATGAAGTAACACTGCGTAAGTCCTCGGCAACATCTTCCAATACTGTTTCATAGAACAAGTTTACCTTGTCGCCCAGCACAATGGGTACTTCCAAAGCATAACCCAAGCCTACCTCATAAGTACGACCGGCCTGTATAGTCAAGTCGCTTACGGGAATAGAGGGTGTTCCTTTGATGCTTATAGAACGAGGGATACGCTCAACCAACTTATGCAAGTTGGGGATGTGATTAAATTCACCACCGGCATAACTTGCGTCATTAGTGATAACCAACTTATGATGCGAATCGGCAAGAATTTGCAAAGGAGAGGTGTTGCGAATAAGAGGAGAAGATGTGCCGTCGAAGAATGTCGATTGGAACTCAACATCGGCATTAAGCGCAAGAGGCATACCATTATTTACATCCAACTCCACCAATACTTGTTGCAAATCGAGGCAAGTTTTGGGATGAGTAAGAATGTCGGGAAGATTCTCTATCGCTTGTTGGAATTCAAAGCCATCGACTTGGGCTTGTACAGTACCTGAAACCTCCTTAACAGAAGAGGCACTCATCTTGAAACCAACCTTCAAATCGAATTGAGGAGTCCAACCTGTGAGACTGAAAGACTCATTGATATGTACCTTACCCGAGTAATACAAGTCCGATTCTACCAATATTGTGCCATCCTCGCGACGCGCAAGAGGAGGATCAAATTTTAATGCATCAATTTCAAAATGCACCTCATCATCAAGCGCACCATTAATAATGGGGAGGTCGTGTTCTATATGGTATCCGTTGTTATCGTGCCAAATATCTTCCTCAACAGGAATAACATCCATTTGCGAAGGGGGTATCATTACAAACTCAAAGGTAACGTGCGTAATATCCTTGGGGAAGCCTTCGGCGTGCAACGAAAGTGTTACAGTTGATTTATCGGTGAGTTTTAAAGAACTGATGCTGACAACCTCTTGAGGAATGTCTTTAATAGTAAATTCATAATGTTCTGTCGCATCGGCTATGGGAGCGTGAACAACATCCTCGGGAATTTGCAACCCGGGAATCTCGGGCAGAGGGCCACCGGTATAACCCACACGGTCGAGAATCTCGACAAAAGTAGGATTCTCCTTCAATGAAGCCAAGAAGTCGAGATGCGACGATGCCAATGTAGGATCAATTTCATCAAAGTCTATGGCCGGAACGTCCAATTTAATAGGATCAATCGAGCCACTGAAGTGCAGGGCATACCGTCCTTTTTCATCGACTTTAATCAAATCACTCAAATCGTCATTCGACAACAAGTCGGAAACCGTAATTTCCATTTCACTCTCAATAGGTGCTGCTATACCATTTTCAAACAGTGTTATATCACCACCCAATTTATCCAAATCATACGATTCATCACAGCCTACAAGCATTGTTGAACCGAATAGGCACAAAGTACACAAATAGATACTTTGCACAATCGTGCTTTTAAAAGACATAATGTAATGTTTTTATATGTGATTATTTCCTCTTACTTATAGAATATTACTATTCACGGTATTAACAATGTGCTAAAACGCTTGCACAAATTTAAATATTTTTTAGCAATAATCAAGAAAAAACAAACTAAAAATTCAATTTCATCATTAATATCATCTTTAGTAGGCTATACCAAGCAAAAATAAATGTGAAACCCAATATCACAGTCATACTATAATTAACATTATTTCACATTTTCTATTACAACACTTGCACCGGCTGTATGAGCAGCGTATTGTGGAGCGTAATAACTCTGTACGGTGGCTATGCCGGCTTGGTATGTACCTACGCGATCGACATAGACTTCATACTGTATAACGTGGGTGCCACGAGTAAGATGCTCGATGTAGAAGGTTGTTGCTGCATCATCGGGCACTCTATAATAGAAAGTATTGTCGGCATAGTCATAATCGGGCAATTGTCGGAGAGGCTCGAAACAAGCCGGACGGGAGTCGGTAAGGGTAACAAACTGCATATCCCTATCGACATTTAATTTGAGGCGTACGGTAACCACGTCGCCATTGTGAAGAGTAGTTGTTTCGATGGGTAACAGTTTGCCCTCACGCTCTACATAATAGGCTCGGTCAAGGGCTATCTCGGCACTGCTATGTCGGGCAACATCGGCAATATGGTCGTAATACTGCCAATAGAGTGCACCCCACGAAGGTGTGTGGTCGTGATGCGTTACCGACAGTGTTGCATCGGCAGCATCGACGGTATCGCCATTGCGCACATACTTGGCATAGCCCATTATATCATCGGCTTGCGAGGTAGCAGGCAATGGTGTGTTGCCCCATTGTATATGGGATGTAATACCTTGCGACAGCCAATTACTGCCCGATGTAAGCAGCACATTTACAGCATCGAGCGTAGAGGGGACTGAACTCCACATATTGGTTTGTTTCTGCAATAGCAACCATTGTCGCATAGCATCCAACAGGGCAGTGTCGGGCGCAACGGTGGCAAATGCCTCGTAAATGGCACAGTGCACTTGTACAGCACTGTTTTGATAGAACGAATGGCTGCGATTGTTTGCCCAGAACATTCCTTGTGAGGGTGTTGT
>JAFXIZ010000017.1 GCA_017532725.1 Bacteroidaceae bacterium | reverse complement strand
TTTCTCGCTCTATTTGGGTATATTCAAGCCCCTTATAGGTCGCTATTCGGTGGTGACGTTTATGAAGTGGATATTCTTCTACTCCACGATTATGGCGTTGCCCTTCACGGTGGGCGAACTTACAACGTTGCAATATAGTGCCTTGCCTCGCAATATAGTAGCCGAGTTGCTATTCCTCATACTTTGTTCGACATTTATCACCTATTTCCTCATTCCCGTAGGGCAGAAGCGCATACGCCCCACATTGGTAAGTATGTACTCCTATGTGCAGCCCATCATAGCCACAGCCTTGAGCATATATATCGGTATGGACACCCTCGGCTGGCAAAAGGTCGTAGCAGCCATTACCGTCTTTGTCGGAGTCTTTGTTGTCAGCCGCAGCCGAGCCAAAGAGGTGTGATAAAATATAAAGGCCTAATTGTAAATCAATTTGTTTAATAAATGCTATATTTGCAGTAGTTATAAACAATAATACCTTGGAAAAATGAATAAGTATGCCACAACGTTGCTGTTAATAATCACACTCTTGCTTATTTGCCCTGCAAAAGTTCTATCTTATTCATATGATACCCAGTGGTATGAAAATCCTGTTCGAAATCATTATTATGAGATAAAATCGGCCGAGGAATATCAAGGTTTAGTCAAACTTGCCAATGTCGATATGGTCTTATTTACATCAGATACTATTTCGATACAAGCCGATTTGGATTTATCATCTCAACAATATATTAACGAGTTTAATGGTGTGTTGTTGGGTAATAATCATACGATAAGCAATCTGTCTAATACGCTGATATCGAAACTTAATACCCACGGGCTTATAGAAGGTGTTATATTAGATGCAACGTGTAATATATCAGCCGGACCTATTGTAGGTGCTTTGGTATCGGAGTGCCGAGGTACCATAAAGAATTGTACCAATTATGCCAATGTCGAGGGTGTGGGCGATATCCCATTTGTAGGAGGTATTTGTGGCGAGTTAAGCAATGGAAGGGTAATGGGTTGTACCAACTATGGTAACGTTGAAGGTCGTATCGTGGGTAATAAGTTGACCGTATTGCGAACAGGTGGTATATGTGGACAAATAAATAACAACTCTTTAGTTATAGGTTGTTGCAATATGGGTAATGTAGAGGCAACAGCGCACGCTTATATCAATGTGGGTGGTATAACAGGCGATTGTCAGGATGCATCGAAGATAGAGAATTGTGTTAATAGAGGTAATGTAAGTTCGTCTGTATCAACAGGCTCGGTATCATCATCTTCTGTAATTCAATATACAGGAGGTATTTCGGGTCAGGCTCAAGGTTATTCTATATTAGATTTATGTGTTAATTATGGTTCTATTACCAATAATACGAAATATGTATCGGGTATTATAGGTCACGCCGGATATGCTTCTATCTATAATTGTAGCAATTATGGCAATGTGACATCTACGCAGGATTTTTATTTTTCGTGTGCTTGTGGTATATGTAGTTACTTTGTAGGTAATTCTGAAGGAGATAGGGTAGAATTTCTTAATTGTATAAATACCGGTGTTATATCATCAAACTCCAAGTATGATATTGCAACAGCAGCAGGTATATGCAACAGTATAGAATATGCCAATGTTGCCAATTTGATAAGTTTCGGTAGTGTTAGTGCAACGGCATTAGGTAGTACTTCTTTTGAAATTCAGCAATATGAAATGGTTGGATGTAACGAACTTTCTGCGCCTACTTCTTATGATGAAGCCAATGCCTTTATAGATAACTATGCCGGTAATCGTTTGTTGGCTTATTGGCAACAAGACGCAAATGGTAATGTTGCTTTGTCAAAACTGTTTTCGCATAATGTAGAAGTATATGCCGGTTGTGCCTATGTTAATTGTTATCCCGAGTATAAAGATTATTCTATAAAATATGCTTCGGCAGGGGCAGAGTCTTGTCAAACTTTTTCATCCGGCATTGCGCTTGAAAATTTGAACCCTGATACAGAGTATCAATATGAAATATCGGATGGAACGAACGTTGTAAATGGTGTGTTTCGAACTAACCCCATAAACGTAACACTAATGCTGTCTGATGTCCGATTTACGAGTGTGAACGCTGCTGTAGTGATTGATGCAAAGGGAATTATACCCGAAGAATATGGCGTGAAATATCGTCTGACAGAGGAGCGTGAATGGCTTTACTGTAAGTTTGATACACCAACTACAATGTTGCATAATTTGAAAGACTCTTCAGTTTATGATATAAAGCCGTATATCGTTTTCCGAGGTGTCGAATATGAAGGCGATTTCGCTAATTTTACAACATTGGAACTAATACCTTCACTTGAACAAATTGATGCCACAAGTTCGACATTTACTTTTAAAACACTCAATATAGATGATTTGTGCGATTATAATTATGGCATAACTTATGATGATAAATATTTTTATGCCGATGACTTGGGTGTGATAGTAGTCGATAGTTTGTTATATCACAGCAGTTATAAATTGTATTCTTTCATAGAAAAGAATGCCGATACTGTCCTATACGAATTAGGCATATTCGATAACTTTATAAGATTTGAAACGTGTGCACCATTGCAAGTATCTAAACATTCGGCAATGGTTCGCGTATTGGCCGATGCAGGCGTATTTAAGAATAACTATCCGTATGATAGTTATGGCATTGAGTATCGCAGTATATATGCACCCGACAGTGTACCATCCGAGGTAGTAAGTCCTATACTTACTGATGATAAATATGAGTATTGTGTTACACTCAATTTTGACCAAGAGGGGATGTTTCAATATCGACTCAAGGCATCTACATCCAAATCATATTACTCACAATACTATCATAAGTACACCGAATGGATGATGGTGAATACAAAAGATCCCACC
>JAFXIZ010000016.1 GCA_017532725.1 Bacteroidaceae bacterium | reverse complement strand
TAACGTGTGCCTGTAAAAGCAAACGAAAACACAAAAAAACCCAAATATTAACAACTTTTTTAATCTAATCTGCATGAATTACGTTAGTAAAAAAGTCCCCAGAGTGCTCGCAGCAGCCTTGCTGCTCTGCTTCTCTATTACCGCATTTGCTCAGCAAATCGTTGTATCGGGACACGTAAAAGACGCGTATGGCGAGCCTATCATTGGCGCAAACGCTATGCTAGTAGGTACGACAACGGGAACTACCACCGACATCGATGGTAACTTCTCATTGAAAGCCGAACAAGGTGCTACCATTAAGGTTAGCTACATTGGTTACAAACCTCAAGAAGTTGCTGCTGCTCCTTCATTGGTTATTACCCTTGAAGAAGATGCACACGTTCTCGAAGAGGCTGTGGTTATCGGTTATGGTGTTGTAAAGAAAGCCGACGCTACCGGTTCGGTTACAGCCATTGAGCCCGATGCTATGAACAAAGGTCTTACCACCAATGCTCAAGACATGATTACCGGTAAAATCGCCGGTGTAAACGTTGTTTCTGACGGTGGTACTCCCGGTGGTGGTGCTTCAATCACTATCCGTGGTGGATCTTCTCTCTCGGCCAGCAACGCTCCTCTTATCGTTGTTGACGGTCTTGCCCTCGACAACCAAGGTATCCAAGGTGTTGCCAACCCCTTGAGTACTATCAACCCCAACGACATCGAATCATTCACCGTCCTCAAAGATGCTTCTGCTACAGCCATCTACGGTTCGCGTGCTGCTAACGGTGTGATCATCATCACTACCAAAAAAGGTGCTAAAGGTTCTAAACCCCGCATCACTTATAGCGGTAACGTATCAGTAAGTACTCCCGTACGCTTGCGCGAAGTTATGACAGGTGATGAGTTCCGTGCACTTGCTCACGACATCTACGGTGAGCGTGAGAATGCCGACGAAATCCTCGGCTTGCTCGGCGATGCTAACACCGATTGGCAAAAAGAAGTCTATCGCAACGCTCTCAGCCACGACCAAAACTTGACAGTTGCCGGTGGTCTTAGTTGGATGCCCTACCGTGTTTCTGTTGGTTACACCAACCAAAACGGTATCGTGAAGACTTCTAACTTCGAGCGTTTCACTGCATCGGTTAACTTGGCTCCCACATTCTTCGATGACTACTTGAAATTCAACATCAACGCTAAAGGTATGTTGGTAAACAACCGTTACGCTGATGGTGGTGTTATCGGTGGTGCAGCAGGTTTCGACCCCACACAACCCGTACGCAGCGAGGCTGACGCTTACGCTCCCTTCGGTGGTTTCTGGCAATGGACTACAGGTGCAGGTGGCTACAACAGCCAAGCACCCCTCAACCCCGTTTCTTTGCTTGAGCAAAAGAACGACCGTGCCACTTCTTGGGACTTCATCGGTAACATCGAAGCCGACTATAAACTCCACTTCTTCCCCGATATGCGCGTTCACGCCAACATCGGTCTTGATGTCGCAAGTGGTACTCAAAACACATACCTCCCCCGCGAGGCTGCCGGTACATTCTTCTTGGGTAGCAACAGTTCAACTACCAAGTACAAATCAAACAAGATGTTGAATGCTTACTTGCAATACACCAAAGAGTTTGGTGCCAACAACATCGACGTTATGGCAGGTTACGAGTGGCAACACTTCTACAACGAAGGTGAAAGCACTTGGGATAACCTCGATCATTCAAATGCAGGTTCTGACATCTGGAAAATGGAGAACTACTTGGTATCATTCTTCGGTCGTTTGAACTATCAACTCTTCGGTCGTTACCTCTTGACTGCAACAGTACGTTACGACGGTACAAGCCGCTTCTCGGCCGACAACCGTTGGGGTCTCTTCCCCTCAGTTGCTCTTGCTTGGAAAATCAAAGAAGAGTCTTTCTTGCGCGATGTTAATTGGTTGAGCGACCTCAAACTCCGTCTTGGCTGGGGTATCACCGGTCAACAAGAGATTGGTGGTTATTACGATTACCTCCCCGTATATTCTCAAAGTAAAGACCACGCTTACTACCCCATTGGTGGTGTAGATGAGAATGGCAACTACATTTACTTGCCTTACGCTCGTCCCGATGCTTACAACCCCAACCTCAAGTGGGAGGAAACTACCACTTACAATGCCGGTCTTGACTTCGGTTTCTTGAACGGTCGTATCCGCGGTGCTGTTGACTACTACTTGCGCGACACCAAAGACCTCTTGAATATGACAAGCGTATCGGCCGGTACCAACTTCGGTCCTGCTGTGATGAGCAACGTTGGTTCACTCCGCAACCAAGGTGTTGAGTTCTCTATCGAGGCTACTGCCATCCAAACTAAAGACTGGACTTGGGAACTCGGTTACAACGTATCTTGGAACGAGAACGAAATCACAAAACTTTCGAACGGTGTAAGCGAAGACTACTATGTACCTGCAGGTAACGCATCGCGTGGTACAGGTTCACCTATCAAAGTTCACAAAGTAGGTTATCCCGCCGGCTCATTCTATGTATATGAGCAAGTTTATGACAACAACGGCAAACCTATCCAAAACTGTTTCGTTGACCGCAACGCCGATGGTCAAATCACATCAGCCGATAAGTATGTATATGAGAACCCCGCAGCCGATGTTACAATGGGCTTCACTTCTAAGTTGATCTGGAAGAACTGGGACTTCAGCTTCTCATTGCGCGCAGCATTGGGTAACTACGTTTACAACGACAACGATGCAGGTAACTCTAACCTCGACATCTACTCGACACTCGGTTTCTTCTCGAACCGTCCTTTGTCGGCACTCGATACCCAATTCTTCGGATATGACGATGCATACGCATCTGACTACTATGTACAAAATGCATCATTCCTCCGTTGCGATAACATTACTCTCGGTTATTCATTCAAGGGTAAAGTATTCAGCGGTCGTGTATATGCAGCTGTACAAAATCCCTTCGTGATTACCGGCTATAAAGGTATCGACCCCGAGGTTAACGGTGGTATAGACAACAACATCTATCCTCGTCCTCTCGTATCTATGCTCGGTTTGACTCTCGATTTCTAATCTAAAACTACGCAAAACAATAAGTTATGAAGCTTAATATCAAAAATATAATAATGGGTGGCGCGATGGCATTGGCTATCGGACTCACCTCTTGCGTGGACGACTTGAACGTTGAGCCTATCAACCCCCAAGTGTCGCAAGAATTCGACCAACAAGCCGTTTTCACCAAAATTTATGCATCATTGGGTATGACCGGTATGACCGGTACTGCCGGTGGTGGTGACCTCGATGCAATGGGTATCGACGAAGGTCAATCAGGTTTCTATCGTACTTTGTGGTACCTCAACAACCTCGCAGGTGATGAAGCATTGTGCGTATGGGGTGATCAAGGTGTACCCGAAGCCAACTTCACAGGCTGGAGCGATACCGACGTATTCGTTCAAGGTCTTTACTATCGTCTTTTCTTCGGTGTTACTCTCTGTAACCACTTCTTGGATATGACAGCAGATGCTACTGACGAAGAGACTAAATTGCAACGTGCTGAGGCTCGTTTCGTTCGCGCCCTCAACTACTACTACTTGATGGATATGTATGCCAACGTTCCCTTGTTGACAAGCGTTGAAAGCGAATTGCCTAAACAAGCCAAACGTGCCGACATCTTTGCTTTCCTTGAGCAAGAGTTGCTCGAAATGCAAAACGAAATGAGCCCTGCAGGTGCAGGCTTGTACTATCGTGTTGACCGTGCTGCTGCTTGGTTGCTCCTCTCTCGTCTTTACTTGAATGCCGAGGTTTATACCGGTACTGCACGCTGGGCCGATGCTGCCACTTACGCCGAGAAAGTTATCAACTCTAACTACAAATTGGCCGAAAGTTATCCCGCACTCTTTATGGGTGATAACGACAGCAACGCCGATGCTATGCAAGAGATTATCCTCCCCATCGCACAACACGGTAACTACACCAAGACTTACTCTGGTTCTTACTTCCTCATCGCCGCTACTCACACTGCAGGTATGCCCGAGTGGGGTTCAATCGACGGTTGGGGTGGTATTCCCGCTCGTAAATCGCTCGTTGACAAATTCCAATACGGTAACGACGATCGCGCTTTGTTCCACAAAACAAACGAAGATGGTACACTCTCTGATCCTAATGCCTTCACAAGCGGTTGGGGTGTAACTAAATGGAACAACCTCAGCGCTAAAGAGTCGGACCTCAAGGCCGGTATTCTCGTACCCGTAGTAAGCAATGACCCAGAAGTTAAAGTTCCCGAAACCGACATTCCTTTCCTCCGTGCTGCTGAGGCTTACTTGACCTATGCCGAGGCTAAATTCCGCTTGGGTGAAAGTGGTGCTGCTATCGAGAAATTCAACGCTCTCCGTACTCGTGCCAATGCTCAAACAGTAAGCAACCTTACTCTCGAATTGCTTCGTGACGAGTGGAGCCGTGAGTTCTACTTCGAAGGTCGTCGTCGTATCGACTTGGTACGTTTCAACAGTTTCGGTGGTAATACCGATTACAATTGGGACTGGAAAGGTGGCGTAGCCAACGGTACTGCATTTGATGCCAAGTACAACATCCTTCCCATACCTGTATCGGATAGAAATGCCAACAGCAACTTGGAACAAAACCCGGGTTATTAATCAACTGTTTTTTTAAAAGAGATTTAATATGAAAAAGTTAAATTATATAATTTCAGGAATCATGGGTTTGGCACTTCTCACAGGTTGCCAAGAAGATCCTATGACAACAATCAACCCGGCTGCTGAAGAAGGTACACTTACATTCACTGTTAACGAGCCTGCCTACGCCGGTTACACTTACACATTGAGCGAAGAGAATGGTGCCAACGTTATGGAGACTCTCTACATTCGCGAGCAACCCGACTACGGTTTTACCGCTGCTACTACTTACTTCGCACAAATTAGTTTCGGCGAAACTTTCGAAGAAGGTACATTTGTAGAACTCGAAGGTGCCGGTAGCGCACAAAAAATCGAATTGAACACCAAAGAGGTAAACAAAGGTATCACTTTGCTCCAAGGTGACAATGTAAACGAGAACCCCGGCGAAATGGATATCTATGTTCGCTTGCGCGCTCACCTCTCTGACAAGACTGCATCTGTTACAAGCAAAGAGCAAATTGTAAAGGATGCTTATTCAAATGTACTCAAATTGCGTGTACAACCCTACTATATGCTCTTGGTTGATGCACTTCCTGCTCCCTACTACTTTGTAGGTGACTTCAACAGTTGGTCAAACGACGCTGCCGGTGTTATGGCAGGTATGATACCTATGAGTTTGGTAGATGGTTACAGTTACAACACCGTAACAGGTGCCGGCGACTTTACATTCACAGGTTACTTCGAGGCCGGTTTGGGTTACAAACTCGTTCTCGCTCCCGGTAGTTGGGATGTTCAAGTAGGTTACGACGGTGCTAACCTCGTATTCAACGATGGTGGTTCAGGCAACATCACTGTAGCCGAAAGTGGTTACTACACTCTTACAGCAAACTCAGAGAAGTTCGAAGGTAAGTTTGAAGCAGCCGACGTTGCTCCTGCCGAGCACGCTACTATGGAGTTTGTAGGCTCATTCGACAACTGGGGTGAAAATCCTATCGTGATGACTCCTATGAATATGAAGCACGTGTGGTTCGCCGAAATGACATTTGCCGAAGACTGCGAAGGTAAGTTCCGTAACGACTCATCTTGGAGTGCAAACTGGGGTGGTGATTCATTCCCCTACTCGACAATCAAGTCGGGCAACAACATCAAGGTATTGGCCGGTACTTACAACGTAGTATTCAACGACCTCGATGGTAACTACTATTTCTTCGCGAAATAATAGACCGAGAATATATCACGAATTGGGCGAGACAATCGCCTCGCCCAATTCTCACAACAAACAACATTAAATATCGAAAATAAAATGAAAAAAATATCGATTTTCAGCACATTGTTGGCAGGTGTGGTAGCTTTCTCGGCTTGTACACCCGAAATCGAGCCCGCACAAGATCCTATAGGCTACGATCCCGAGGCTGCTGCTACTGTAGCAATCGCTATCACTGCTGAGGAGTATGCTCAAGCAATCGACTTGAACACTTATGCTGCCGACTCAATCTCTGCGTTCACAATCGACTTGAGCGCAACTCCCGAATTGACCGAAGGTACTACACTTGAGTACACACTCAAAATGGCTGCTGCCGAAGATATGGCAAACGCTGTTGAAGTGCCCGTAACAGTTGAAGGCAACGTTGCTAAAGTTGCTAAAGCCGACCTTAACGTTAAGGTACAAACTCTCTTTGGCAAACGTCCTCAACCCAATACTTTCAGCACACGTTTGGATGCTAAAGTTAAAGCCGTTGAAGGCCGTAACTTTACTATCATCTCTAACGTAATCGCTGCTACAGTTACACCCGTTGCTACTCCTATCGAGAGCGCATACTACCTCATCGGTGATGTTCCCGGATGGGATTTCGCTGCTGCTGCTACTATGCCTTTCAGCCACAGTGGTAAAGACGTGTATGAAGATCCTATCTTCACTATCACAGTTACTGTAGAAGGTGCTACAAACTGGAAGGTTGCTCCTCAATCGGCTCTCGACAACAACTCGTGGGATACTGTACTTGGTAACACAGAGGCTGACCAAAATACTGCCCTCACAGGTAACCTCGCTGATAACAACTCGGCTGCAGGTTGTATGCAATTCCCCGAGGCAGGTAACTACAAGGTAACTCTTAATATGGAGGCTTACACTTACACTGTTGAGGTAGTTCCCGATGTAATCGAATACTTCGTTGTAGGTGATTTCAGTAGTTGGAGCCAAACAGACGGTCAACGTCTTTACAGCGTTGCAGGTGCTCCCGCACAAGGTTGGATCGTATTGAACGGTGCAGGTGCTAACGGTTGGAAGATTTCTACTCAAGCCGACTGGAACGGTACTAACTACGGTGCCGGCGAAGAGGCTGCTGCCGAGGCTCCCTCGATGCTCCTCTCTACCGACGGTGGTGCTGGTAACATCACTCAATACAGCGCATTCAGTTATGAGGTTTCTTTCGATGCTACTAACTTGACTCTCAATATCATCAACACAGTGAACACTTGGGGTCTTGTAGGTAGTTTCAACGGCTGGGGTGCTCCCGATGTTCCTATGACTCTCTCAGCAGAGGCAGGTATGGACTACTTGGTAGCAACAGTTACATTGGAAGCCGGTGCTGAGTTCAAGATTCGTGCCAACGAAGATTGGGCTATCAACTTCGGTGATGCAGGTGCAGGCGACGGCACACTCGCTCGCGACGGTGCTAACTTTAAAGTTGATGAAGCAGGCGACTATGAAGTACGTTTCTACTTCTGCGCTCAGGCTCCTTACTACACTGTTACAAAACTCTAATCATAGAGTAATGTATACAACATAAACAAGGCGGCATACCCCTAAAATGTGAGTATGCCACCTTGTTGTTTAAAAAAGAATCTTTAAAGAATTACAACTATGCAAAAGAGATTTTTACTATTAGTTGCTACAATCTTCGCCGCATTGAGTTGTTGGGCACAAGGAACAGGTACTTACTCTACCGATCCCAGCCCCCTCAACGCCGACAAAGAAGGAACCTTCATTTGGAAAGACACCAATAAGATTTTCGGTGCTAACGATGAACTGTACGTACACATTGGTGTATTGGACGAAACCGACACTTGGCAAAACAGCCCATCAAAATGGTGCGACAATAGCGAGAAATACAAAATGACCAAACAAAGCGACGGCTCTTGGAAACTCGTTATGGGTCCCACCGTACGCGATTACTTTGGCGCTACTATTGCCATAAACAAGATTGGTGTTGTTGTTCGCAACGCCGATGGTACTAAACAAACCAAACCCGACTTCTACCTTGAGTGCCAAGATGCTGCTCTCTACTGCGAGATAGCCGGTCTTCCCTCATCGGGTATCGTTGAAGCCGGTAAGGCTATCGATGTTGTTGTTAACGCTACTAAAGCATCCGACATCACCCTCACTGTTACAGGCCCTAACGGCACTGAAACATTTACTGCCAAAGGTAGCAAGACCCTCAAGCAAAACTATACATTTGCCAAGCAAGGCGACTATACTTTCACAGCCAAAGCCACTACAGCAAGCGAAAACCACGAAGTCTCAGCCAAAGTTACAGCGCGTGGTGCTGTGGTAAACGAAACTCGCCCTGCAGGTACTAAAGAGGGCATCAACATCATCAACGATAACACTGTTACATTCGTTCTCTTCGACTGCGATAAGAACGGTGCATACAGCGAGTGCGTATTCTGGGTAGGTGACAACACCGACTGGGACATCAAGAGCGACTACTTGATGAAACGTGATAACACCAACAAATGCTGGTGGATAACCATTAACGGCCTTGAGCCCGGCAAAGAGTATGCCTTCCAATACCACGTTATTCCCAAGAGTGGCAACGCCATCCGTTTTGCCGACCCCTACTCAACCAAGATTCTCGACCCCTGGAACGACAAATGGATAGACAAAAACGTATATCCCAACTTGCGCGAATTCCCTGCTAAAGCGTGGGAACAACCTGCTACTGTATTCAAAACAACAGGCTCGGACTACAAGTGGGAGGTAACCGATTTTACTGTTAAGAATCGCGACAACCTCGTTATCTACGAACTTTTGCTTCGTGACTTCACTACACAAAAGTCGTTGAAGGCAGCAATGGAGAAACTCCCCTACTTGCAAAGCCTCGGCGTAAACGCCATCGAGTTGATGCCCGTACAAGAGTTTGACGGTAACCTCAGTTGGGGTTACAACCCTGCATACTTCTACGCTCTCGACAAGGCTTATGGTACTGATGAAGACTATCGCAAGTTTATCGACGAGTGCCACAAATTGGGTATTGCCGTATTCTTCGACGTAGTATATAACCACGCTACAGGTAACTTCCCCTACTGTAAATTGTGGTGGGACAGCGCCAACAACAAGACATCGGCCAACAACCCTTGGTTTAACGTAGATGCACCCCACCCCTTCAGCGTATTCCACGACTTCAACCACGAAGTACCCGAGGTGAAAGAGTACATCAAACGCAACCTCGTTTACTTGCTCGAAGAGTACAAGATTGATGGTTTCCGTTTCGACTTGACAAAAGGTTTCACCAACCGTAAATGCACCGAAAGCACAGCCAGCAACTACGACCAAAGCCGTATCAATATCCTCAAAGAGTACAACGCTGCTATCAAGGCAGTACGTCCCGACGCTTGTATGATTCTTGAACACCTCTGCGCCGAAAGCGAAGAGAAAGTTTTGGCTCAAGACGGTATGATATGCTGGAGAAATATGAACAACGCTTACTGCCAATCGGCTATGGGTTACCAATCGCAAAGCGCTGTTGCCTCAGTGTATGCCAACGGTAGCAATATGCCCAAGAACGGCTTGGTAGGTTATATGGAGAGCCACGACGAAGAGCGCACAACATACAAAGCAGCCAAATGGGGTGTGAGTGGTATCAAAGATAGCAACTCAAACGGTAGCGATGATAATATGCTCTACGACAACGTTGACACCAATCTTGCTACTCGTATGGATCAAGCAATTGCCAACGTTGCCCAATTCCTCACCGTTCCCGGTCCTAAGATGATATGGCAATTTGGTGAACTTGGCTACGACTATAGCATCAACTATAACGGCGACCGTACAGCCGAGAAACCCGTAAAATGGGAGTATGCTCAAGATCCCGAGCGTCACCGTCTGTGGATGGCATACGCCAAGTTGAATACTTTGCGTAACTACCACGCCGAACTCTTTACCACCGATGCTACTTTCACCTACAAGTTGAACGAAAGCGATTGGACCAACGGTCGTTTCGTAACACTTACCAGCAAAGACGGCAACAAGAGCGTTGTAGTAGCCATCAACCTCACTAACAGCGCAGGTAACTACACACTCACATTCCCCAAAACCGGAACTTGGACCAACTTGCTTACCGACGAAACTATACAAGTAAGCAGCACAACCTACAGCCAATCGGTACCTGCTCATAGTTGCGTTATCTACACCAACTTCGAGGTAACAGGTGTTGAGGACGCCGTAGCCGACAAGGTGGAATATAGCGTATATCCCAACCCTGCAAGCGACTATGTATATACCAACGCTCAAGGCGAGTTGTCAATCTACAACGTAGCCGGTAACTTGGTAAGACAAGCCGAAGGCAACTGTGTTGAGGTACGCGACCTCCCCTCGGGAATGTATATCTTGAACATCACCAACGGCAACGACAGCCAAAGCGTGAAATTTATCAAGAAATAACATAGCACGGTTAATATAATACAACAGGGTCGATACATCTATGTATCGACCCTGTATTTTTTTAAATAAATGCTTTTAAAATCGGCAAATGTAATTATCTTTGCGATATAAATCCCAAATTAACGAAAAGGAATAATGGAAGACACACTATTCAGCCGGCTTGACAAGTTTATGCAATACAAGGGGCTAAACGACAACAAAATCACCGTACAAACGCACATTGCCGTAGGAACGTTAGGCAAACAACGCCGCAGTGGTAAAGGCTTGTCGTACGAAAGCATAGTAAAGATACTAAATACCTACCCAGAGTTAAACCCATCGTGGCTGCTGCTTGGCAAGGGAGAGATGCTTGTAAACAAAGAACTGCAACCCCTACAAGGGCAACAAATCATCAACGAAAAGATATCAACTCTGGAGACAACTATCAAAAAACAACACGAAAAGATAGACCTACTCATAAGCCAACTCGACTATATGCGCACACAGATTGCCATCAATCAAGGCATCGAACGCAAGATAGCACAACATTTCGATATAGATTTAGGTAAATTATAAAAGAGTTTTACCTCACATACACAACGAGCAGTCACTAACACCGTGGCTGCTCGTTGTGTATGTATCATTGCCTTATCATATTTTGGTCAAACCTTTTATCCATTTCCAATGCAAATCGTGCAAATATATAAAAATCAACAGATTGCACCGATTTTACCTACTAATTTTGATCAATAAGCCTATAAATCATCAGTTGGCTGCGCACCACCACAACGTGCAACAGGTAATAGTATAGTCACCGGAATTTTACAATCTATAAGCCACATTGCGACCAACAAGCCATAAGTCCCGACAAGCCCCCCACATCTTGATGTCGGTATATAAAGCAACAAAGGAGAACATCTCACGACATTCTCCTTTGCGTATTCTGAGGAAAGAGTTTCTTGCTCTCTCCGGAGGTTGCAGTCAAACTGCAACCTCCAATCGTGCCTTTCGGCTTTATAGGTCATCCACCTCACGGCGGGAACCCTTCATACTAACCACAATCTTTTTACACTTAATCTATCAAAAACCTTACAAACAATCAAATTTACCTATCTAATAACAATCTAACCTTAAAAACCTATTAACCTAATTCAGTGTGATGATAAAACCAATCTTTACCTTAATCCTATTGTATGGGGTCCACACAACTCGTGTGGAGTGTGATAACGCTCTATTCGTTAATCACACTGCAAAGGTAATGTCGCATCACAAACCTCACAACAACAGGTACAATTTTTCTTGCATTCGACGGTGCAACCGTTTGCATATCAAGCGACAGGAGAGAAAAATGTGTGCGCAAATATCAGCCCTACAATACCGTTCAGCGCACATTTGCAATGTTTTGGCACACTATTGTGCGAAATACGATAATAAAGTATGGGCATCACGCTTTTTTTTTGTACTTTTGCACCAAACAGTTTTTTGTAAATTATGAACATTTTAGAATTAAGCGAACAAGAAATAATCCGCCGCAACAGTATGGATGAGTTGCGCAAGATAGGTATCGAACCCTATCCTGCAGCCGAATATCCGGTGGATGCCTACACAACAGAAATCAAAGAGTCTTTCAACGATGATGCCGAGCCCCGTCAAGTATCGGTGGCAGGTCGTATTATGAGCCGTCGCATTATGGGTAAAGCCTCTTTTATGGAACTGAAGGATTCGCAAGGTCGCATCCAAGTATATATCTCACGCGATGACTTATGCCCCGGCGAAGACAAGGAGTTGTACAATACAGTATTCAAGAAGTTGCTCGACATAGGCGACTTTGTGGGTATCAAAGGTTTCGTTTTCCGTACACAAATGGGCGAAATCACTATCCACGCACAAGAACTTACCGTACTATCCAAGTCGTTGCGTCCCCTGCCCATCGTAAAGATGAAAGACGGCGTGGTATATGACGCTTTCAGCGATCCCGAATTGCGCTACCGACAACGCTACGTTGACCTTGTGGTAAACGAGGGCGTAAAAGATATATTTATGAAACGTGCCATTGTATTCAACACAATGCGCGACTTTATCAACTCGCACGGCTACGTTGAGGTAGATACTCCCGTACTGCAAGCCATCCCCGGTGGTGCAGCAGCACGCCCATTTATCACACACCACAACGCACTCGATATTCCCCTATACTTACGTATTGCCAATGAATTATACCTCAAACGCCTTATCGTAGGTGGATTTGAAGGTGTGTATGAGTTCTCACGCAACTTCCGTAACGAGGGTATGGACCGTACACACAACCCCGAGTTCACTTGTATGGAGATGTATGTGTCGTACAAGGACTACAATTGGTTGATGACCTTTACCGAGCAAATGCTCGAAAAGATATGTATGGTCACCAACGGTACTACCGAGATACCCGTAGGCGACAATGTAATAAGTTTCAAAGCCCCCTTCAAACGCGTTACTATGATAGATGCCATCAAAGAACACACCGGCATAGACATTACCGGTATGGACGAGGAGCAACTGCGTGGCGTATGCAAGCAATTGGGCATTGAAACCGACGAGACAATGGGTAAGGGTAAACTTATCGATGAAATATTTGGTGAGAAGTGCGAAGGAAACTACATCCAACCCACCTTTATTACCGACTACCCCATCGAAATGTCACCTCTTACCAAGCGTCACCGTAACAATCCCGACCTCACCGAGCGTTTCGAGTTGATGGTTAACGGTAAGGAACTTGCCAATGCTTACTCGGAGTTGAACGACCCCATCGACCAACGCGAGCGCTTTATGGAGCAACTGCGCTTGTCGGAGAAGGGTGATGACGAGGCAATGTTTATCGACCAAGACTTCTTGCGCGCACTCGAATACGGTATGCCCCCCACTGCCGGTATAGGTATAGGTATGGACCGTTTGGTAATGCTTATGACCAACCAAACTACCATTCAAGAGGTATTGCTATTCCCCCAAATGCGCCCCGAGAAAGTACAAAAACGCGACAACGAGGCAGCATACACAGCCGTAGGCGTACCCACCGAATGGGTAGCCCCCATACAGAAAGCCGGATACCTGACCGTTGCCGCTATGGCCGAAGTAAACCCCGGCAAACTGCATCAAGAAATATGTGGCATCAATAAGAAATTTAAACTCAACTTACCCAATCCTACTGTCGAACAAGTGGCAGGTTGGATTGAACAAGTGCAAAAATAAATCATATTATGCAACCCATCGGTAAAATAGCCATTATGGGAGGTGGTAGTTGGGCTACTGCTCTCGCCAAATTGGTGCTTAACAACGAGGAGAAAATCTTATGGTATATGCGCCGTGACGACCGTATAGCCGACTTTATTCGCGACGGTCACAACCCCGCATACCTCTCAGATGTTGCATTCGACCCTAATCGCATCGAGTTTAGTTCCGACATCAATGAAGTGGTAGAAAAAGCCGACACATTGTTGTTTGCAACGCCCTCGCCTTACCTGAAATCGCACCTTGAAAAACTCACAGCCGACCTCAAAGGAAAATTCCTTGTAACAGCCATCAAAGGTATCGTACCCGATGAAAACCTCATCGTAACCGATTACTTCAAACAAGTGTATGGAGTATCGGATGATATGCTGGCAGTGATAGGAGGTCCTTGCCACGCCGAAGAGGTGGCACTCGAACGCCTTTCGTACCTCACAGTAGGTTGTCAGGACATTGAACGCGCTCGCGCCTTTGCACAAACACTCTCGTGCAACAAGTTGCGCACCATCGTATCGTCCGACGTGATAGGTATTGAGTACTGCGCTGTGCTGAAGAATGTTTACGCCATCGCATCGGGCGTGTGTCAAGGCGCACGATACGGTGACAACTTCCAAGCAATGCTCACCTCTAACGCCCTCAAGGAGATGTCGCACTTTATACAAGCCGCATCGCCCGACCTCGTGCGCGATATGAGCGACTCGGTATATCTGGGCGACTTGCTGGTAACAGCCTACTCACGCTTCAGCCGTAACCACAACTTTGGTACAATGATTGGTCGTGGTTATTCGGTTAAGTCGGCTCAAGTAGAGATGGATATGATTGCCGAAGGTTACTACGGAACAAAATGTATGCACGAAGTAAATGCCAAATATGAGGTAGCAATGCCCATACTCGATTGTATGTACGATATATTGTATCGCAGAGTATCGGTAAAGAAGGCTATAGCCCGTATGGCCGACACTTTCTTATAAGCAACAGTTACACAAACTACTATAAAAATGGAAAAAAAGATTAATTTGGTTATCGACAAGGCTCTTGGAGCCGTAAGCCGTGAAGATGTATTTGCCTTGGAAGGTAAGGCTCTTAACGGCATCGAACAATTACACAAAGGTACAGGACTCGGAAACGATTTCCTCGGCTGGCTGAATTTACCCACAGAGATTACCGAAGAGCATCTGCAAGATGTAGAAAACGCTGCTCGTCAATTGCAATCGAAGTGCGAAATCGTGGTTGTAATAGGTATTGGTGGTAGTTATCTTGGCGCAAAAGCAGTTATCGAAGCCCTCTCACACAGTTTCGAGCATTTGCGCAAACAACACGAAGCCCCCATCGTACTCTTTGCCGGACAAAATATCGGCGAAGATTATCTATACGAATTGCAAGAACTGCTTGCCGACCGTCAGTTTGGTATCGTAGTAATCTCTAAATCGGGTACTACTACCGAGCCTGCTATCGCATTCCGTTTGCTCAAAGAACAACTCGAGAAACAAGTTGGCAAAGAAGAGGCCGGCAAACGCATCGTAGCCGTAACCGATGCTGCTCGTGGTGCGTTGCGCAAACTTGCCGACACCGAGGGTTACAAGACATTTGTTATTGCCGACAACGTAGGTGGTCGCTTCTCGGTACTTTCGCCTGTAGGTCTTCTTCCTATCGCCATTGCCGGATATGACATTCGCACCCTTGTAGCCGGTGCCGTAGAGATGCAAAAGGCTTGCGCCGAAGATGTTCCCTTCGCCAAAAACCCTGCTGCCATATATGCCGCTACTCGTAACGCCTTGTACCAAGCCGGTAAGAAGATTGAGATACTTGTAAACTTCAACCCCAAATTGCACTTCCTTGCCGAGTGGTGGAAACAACTCTACGGCGAGAGCGAGGGTAAAGACCACTTGGGTATCTTCCCTGCATCGGTTGACTTTACTACCGACTTACACTCAATGGGTCAATGGATACAAGATGGCGAGCGCACAATATTTGAAACCGTTCTTTCGGTAGGCGAGATGAAACACGAAGTTGTTATTCCTTCGGACAAAGACAACCTCGATGGTCTTAACTTCCTTGCCGGAAAACGCGTCGATGAGGTAAACCAAATGGCCGAATTGGGTACTCAAATAGCCCACGTCGATGGTGGTGTACCCAACCTCAAGATTGAGATACCTGCTCTTACCGAGCGTTACTTGGGTCAACTCATCTACTTCTTCGAGAAGGCTTGTGGTATCAGTGGTTACATCTTGGGCGTTAACCCCTTCAACCAACCCGGTGTTGAGGACTACAAGCGCAATATGTTTGCCCTCCTCGACAAGCCCGGATATGAAGAGGAAAGCAAAGCCATTCGCAAGAGATTGTAATAACAATCACACAATAAACAACGCGCGAGCATCGAATGATACTCGCGCGTTATTATTTCTATCTATCGCAATATTACAGCAAGAATCGCAATAGGAAGAATGCACCCAATATATACATACCCACCGTTACTTTCTTGTACTTGCCACTGAATAAGTTGACAAGAATGTAACTGAGGTGACCCATCACGATACCATCCGATATGCTATACGACAAGGGCATAAACAAGATACACACAAAAGCAGGTATAGCCTCACTGTAGTCATCGAAATTGACCTTAACAACCGACGACATCATCATCAATCCCACAAGAATAAGCGCCGGGGCTGTAGCCGACTCGGGGATAGCCAAGAAGAACGGAGCGAAGAACAATGACAACAAGAAGCATACACCTGTTACGAAGGCTGTCAGTCCACTGCGACCACCCTCGTTAACACCGGCGGCACTCTCGACAAATGTTGTAACCGTACTTGTACCCATCATAGCACCGGCAGTAGTTGCTATAGAATCGACAAAAAATGCCTGTTTAAGTCGAGGTATCTTACCATTCTTCACCATTCCGGCTTTGGTAGAAACACCTATCAACGTACCTATCGTATCGAACAAATCGACAAATAACAACGTAAACACCACCACAAACATATCGGGAGTAAAGATTTTACCCCATTCAAACTTCAGCGCAATAGGCTCGATAGAAGGAGGAGCACTCATAACACCGGTCATCTGTGTAACACCCATAGGAATACCCACAATGGTAGTGACCAATATACCCCAGAGCAAGGCACCTTGCACCTTCTTAACAAGCAGTATTGAGGTAAATATAACACCAATAATAGCCAACATCGGAGCCGGTGCCGACAATGGGCTGAGGCTTACCAACGTCGAGTCGTGATTGACTATAATACCACAACTTTGCAACCCTATAAAGGCTATATACAAACCAATACCCACACTGATGGCATTCTTGAGCGTATCAGGGATGACATCAACAATCTTCTCGCGCAGATTGGATATTGTGAGCAATATAAAGATAATACCCTCCAAGAATACAGCCGTAAGAGCAAACTGCCACGAGTAGCCCATAACCGAACATATCGAGTAGGCAAAGAAGGCATTAAGTCCCATACCGGGGGCAAGGGCAAAGGGCAACTTAGCATATACACCCATCAATATTGTTGCAAAACCAGCAATGAGAGCAGTAGTTGTAAACAATGCACCCTCATCCATACCCGTTTCACTCAAAATATTGGGATTGACAGCCAAGATGTAAGCCATAGCAAGGAAGGTAGTTATACCTGCCGTAATCTCGGTACGAACAGTTGTTACCTTCTTGTCAAACCCAAAGAGCCTTTGAAGCATTTCCATTTGTGATAAATTCTTTATGTGTTTCTGAATTTTTAAGTTGCAAAATTACTCAATATTTTGCGATTGACACAAACATACTCACCGAATTATTGTATCTTTGCATTAAATCGCAAAGATAAATTTCAATCGCAATAAAATAACAAAAATATGGATGCACTATATCCCCAACTGATACTTGATGCGCTGGCACAAGTACGTTATCCCGGCAACGGTAAAAACCTTGTCGAGAATAATATGATTGAAGATGATATACGCATTGATGGACGCAAAGTATCGTTCTCTATCATCTTCGAGAAGGAGAATGACCCCTTCATACGATCGGTAGTAAAGGCAGCCGAGGCAGCCATACTCACCTTTGTCGCTCCCGATGTGGAGATACAAGATAATATCGCTGTGAAGTATCGCGTAGCCAATCGCCCTACTCGCGAAAACCCACTGCCGGGTGTAAAAAACATCATAGCCGTATCGTCGGGTAAGGGTGGCGTAGGAAAATCGACCGTAGCGTCTAATTTGGCCGTGGCATTGGCTCAAGCCGGTTACAAGGTAGGACTGCTCGATGCCGATATATTCGGCCCTTCGGCTCCCAAGATGTTCAATATAGAAGATGAGCAAGTCTATGCCGAGGAGCGCAACGGACACAGTTACATCATACCTATCGAAAAGTATGGTGTGAAGATTTTGTCAATTGGCTTCTTCGTACGCAAGGACGATGCCGTACTGTGGCGTGGAGGTATGGCAAGTAACGCGCTGAAACAACTCATCACCGACGCTGCATGGGATGAACTCGACTATTTTGTACTCGACCTTCCCCCCGGCACAAGCGACATACACCTCACATTGGTGCAAACATTGGGCATAACCGGCGCTATCGTTGTCACAACACCTCAAGAGGTGGCACTTGCCGATGCTCGCAAGGGTATAAGTATGTTTATGGGCGATAAGGTAAATGTGCCCATCCTCGGTTTGGTAGAGAATATGAGTTGGTTTACCCCTGCCGAACTGCCCGACAATCGCTACTACATCTTCGGTCGCGAAGGAGGCAAACGCCTTGCCGAAGAGTTGGGCGTAACTCTGCTCGGACAAATACCCCTCGTACAAAGCATTTGCGACGGTGGCGATGCCGGACATCCCGTAGCCCTTGATGACACAGCATCGGGCTTGGCATTCCGATTGTTGGCAACAGAGGTAATAAATGCCGTAGAACATCGCAACGACACCCAGCCTGCCACTCAAAAGGTAGAGGTACACAAGTAACCAACAGCAATACAATAGACAAATTATATGAGGAGGCTGCGTTAAAATGAAATTTTTGACGCAGCCTCCTTATCTTTCAATAATATATAGGTACTACTCTACAGGTACAAACTTCTCTTTCTCGACATACCATATATATCCCTCTACTTGTTTATAGCCCATATCGCGAACAAGTTGCATATACTCCGACACCTTTTTATTGTAGTCGTCACTCTCTACCCAACCAAACTTATAGTCAACCACCGTAACGCAGTTGCCATCTATAACAATACGGTCGGGGCGATTTACCTTCTTGCCCGACTTGAGGATATCGGTTTCATTGACAATACGCACATCGGGCGAGAACCAACGTTGCACCCGGGGATGAGCGATGAAAGAACGTATCTTCTCTTCAGTCTTACGGGCTTTGGCACTCTTCAGTCGTCCCTCGCGCACACAACGTTGCACCACATCTGCTATATCATCGGCAGTGTATATATCGGCAAGTATTTCGTGCATAAGAATACCATAATTTCGCTTTCGGTCGCCCGACACACTATGCGATTGAGTACGCTGCTTGAGACGGCTCTCGTTAGGTACCACCACCTTGTACGACACATCAACAAGTTGTGCAGCAGGCTTATCATCAAACAAAGGCCTCCAATCGGCACCCACCTCAAAGACACTCTCATTGTCGCGTTGCTCGATATGTGGTGAGAAGTCCATCATTGCACAATCAGCATTACTTTCCACATCCATATTCAATGCCCCCTCTATCACCTCACCCGAGAAACCATTTTGAGAATAAGTGAGTACTATCAACTCTTGCGATGCACGCGTAAAGGCTACATACATTATATTCAGGTTATCAATGTACTCATTGATACTCTCTTCGAGATACTGCTCGGCATAGATAGTCGATTGCAACTCCTTCGCCATTTTAATAGGCAGCGCCGGCATAGCATCGAAGGGTGGTCGATCGGGTACAAACCATTTTATGGGAGTTGAACTGCCGGTTTTGTGAGTAAACGTCCAAGTTGCAAATGGTATGACAACTACAGGATACTCCAATCCCTTCGACTTATGTATAGTCAATACTTTAATAGCATCGAGATTTTCGGGTGTTTTGACAGTTGACGATACCCCCGTTTCATCCCACCATTGCAAGAACGAAAACAAATCGGCACTGTGATTGCGACAATAGTCTATCACAGCATCTTGGAAAGCCTCTATATAAGCCATATAGGCCGACAACTTGTGCATACCGAACTTATCTATTATCATCTCGCACATCTCAAACAGAGGCTTGGTTGCTATCTCATCAATAAATTCTTTCAACTCTTTACCGATAGGTTCGCCTTCAACCCTTCCATTGAAATACGACACAAGAGCTTCACTTGCATTCCCATCGGCCGTACTTACCAAACTATGCTCATAGGCCAGCACCAACTCATTGATGGGATAACCGGGGTTATGCAAATATCGCAGAATACCCAATATAAGTTTTACAGGAGGGGCTGTGGCAACAAGCAACGATTCATCCGATACGACTCGCAGATTACGCAAGAGACTTTCGCCCTCGACACTTTCGGCCAACAACAATTCTACAAGTTTGCGACCTTCTTTCGCTTCGCGCACAAGGAAGGCTATATCTCTCTGCCTATACCCTTTTTCGAGCAACGATTTTACTATTCCGGGTACACGCTTGCACACCTCATCTTCAAAGTTCTCTTTGGGGAGAATACGCACCTCAATATGCCCACTATGCTCCTTATGTTTAGGCGAAACTTTTTGCTCAACACCTTTGAATATGTCTGCCACAAGTGGTTTTAGGTTTGAGCCGTCAGGGAATACTTCACAAATTTGCGAAGCCAACTTGTGCTGCAACAATCGTGCAGCATTGGAAAAGAATGAGTTATTAAAGGCAATTATACCGGCACAACTGCGCCAATTGGTATCGTAGCCTTGGTTGATAGAATTATAGTCGTACGATTCCAAGCCCCGATGCAACAGTTGCCAATTGGTATTACGGAAGCGATAGATACTCTGTTTCACATCGCCCACAATAAGATTTTCGTTATGCCAAGCGAGGCTCTCATTGACCAACGGTTGGAAGTTGCTCCACTGCAAATCGGATGTATCTTGAAACTCATCAATCATATAATGAGCCACACGAGTGCCCACCTTCTCATATATAAACGGAGCCTCACTCTCGTTTATCAATCGGCTCAATATTTCGGGTGTTTTTTCCAACAACAACGTATTATGCTCCCGTTCATACTCTCTCACATACCTATCGATGGTTGACAATACTCCTAACGAATATATAAGTTTGAGTGATGGAGTTATGGAACAATATTCGCGATGCAGATTACCCAAAGTCTCTGTTTTGTCCGAAAATACCGGTAATAAAATATCATACAACTCCTCGGCTGTCCTACGACTTTTCTTCAGGCCAGTTGCAGTAAACCATTGCTCAGGATCACTATAATACTTATAAAATTTTGAAAAACAGGTGAGAAATTTTTTATCATCGATTTGTTCAATATCGCCACACAAATCATTCATAGGTTTGGCGAAATGAGCCTTAAACGCCTCTTCTGGTATATTATTGCTCTCTAAAAATCGCTTCGCAGCACGAACTATTTCTACTATCTTTGTGCGTAGTTCCGACTTATATTCAGTAAGTTTCTCTACATAACCATTATAGTCATTGATGCTCTTTTCAGCGAATTTATCACGATATTTTCTGTAGATTTCGGTACTCAATTGTTTAGCCAATTGTGAAATTTCAGCACCACCTTGAATATCCCAATTACTATCTTCACGAATACACTGTTCGGCATATTTCAACAACCAATCAAATACATCTTTATTATCCTCCAAGTCATCGAACATACGGTCGATGGCTGCCGACCTCACATATTGGACATCCATTTCCACCTCATATCCACCTTGAAGGCCCACCTCTCTTGCAAAGGCACGAAGCACCTGCTGGAAGAAACTATCGATTGTCGAGACATTGAAATAGGAAAAATCGTGCAATAACTGCTCCAAGACAAGAGTAACATTCCTTTGTAACTGCGCCACATCGCAGGCAAAGTCACGACACAAATCGGCACAATAGTCCGACTCGGTGGTATTATGTGCCAAGATGTCGAGTTGCTCTACAATACGCTGTTTCATTTCGCCTGTGGCTTTATTGGTAAACGTTACAGCAAGAATGCGGCGATGAGGGCTATTAAAATTATCATAGAATTTGTAGCACCCTTTTACATCTCTATTCAGGGTATTATCATTGCAGTCACGCCTACCCAACAGCATTTTAATATACTCATAAGTAAGCCTATAGGTCTTTCCCGAGCCTGCCGATGCTCTATATACATTCAACATAACAAATCACACTTAAGCACTATATAATACGAGCCTTATATCCATCCTTAATAAGTATGGCAAGCACCTTTTCACGATGGTCACCTTGAATAAGTATCTCGCCATCCTTATCCGAGCCACCTACGCCACAAGCCGATTTCAGTTGTTTTGCCAACGACTTAAGGTCGGCACTTGTACCCACAAAGCCGGTAATAAGCGTTACGGCCTTGCCGTTACGGTGACGCTTATCGAGTTTTATACGCAAGTTTTGCTTGGCTGGGGGCAATGTTTCGCTCTCTTCTATCTCGCCTGTATCATATCGAAAATCGGGATTGGTAGAATACACCACCGATAGTCGGTCTTTCCAATCGTTATCTTTTGCCATAGTTACAATTTTAGTATGGCGAAGATACAAAAAACGGGCATAATGATAAACAAAACATCACCATTTTTAAGATAATATGCGTAAATTCGCACCCTATACAATAAAGCCCAATTGCCATCGTTATATAAGAAGGCAAATAGCGAAAAATGAAATTGACACGAATTACAGACATATATAGGCTTGTAACCTTAATAGGGGTTATAAGTATAGCAATAGGCAACACTTTTATTGCCCACGCACTGCCCACCGAGCATTACGCCGAGCACTCGGTATTGAGCAGTGGTAAGTGGTACAAGGTAAGTGTTACCCAAAGTGGCATTCACGAAATATCTTATTCGCAACTGAAGGATTGGGGCTTCAGCGACCCGTCGCGCGTACACATATACGGTTACGGAGGCAACCTCTTACCCGAAACTTATAACACCAACGATGTGGATGACTTGCCACAGATACCCGTTGTGCATAACAACAACCGTATTCTCTTCTACGCACAAGGCACCGTAAAATGGTGGTACGACAAATCCGATGGCAGGATGAAGCAACGACAAAACACCTACGCAACAGCAGGTTACTACTTTATTACCGAGAATAGCGACAGTGCCGTTGCCACCGAAGCAGCCAGACTTGCCACACCCGACGGAACAGTGATAGATATATTTGACGGATATTCTCTGCACGAAGTAGAATCGGCCTCAATGAGTAAGACCGGGCAAATGTTTTTCGGTGAGGATTTTCGCTATACACAGACACAAAAATTCTCGTTCAACATACCGGGCATCGACACTCATACACCGATGCTTGTAGAAATTGCATTCGGAGCCAAGATATTGGGCAGCACCGGATTACTGAAGGTATATCATAACGGCTCACTCATATCAAGTGGAAGCAATTGGCAGATAAAAGCCAATACCGACAACACTTATGAGTTTATGAAATACATTACCCCCAAGACCACCGTTACTCCTCGCGGTGGAACGGAGGACTTTTCCATCACATTCCAATCAGGAGGCAACGTTATCAATGCCCGACTCGACTTTATCAGGCTTTCGTACAAACGCAAGTTGCAATTGTACAACGGCTCGGTAAAATTCAGGGTACACAGTATGGAGTATGGCAATAGTCTTGCCGTATCCGGGATGAACAGCAAATGCATCATTTGGGACATAACAAAAGCACACACTCCACTGCACGTTGAATACACTCTGTCGGGCGAGCAAGCATTATTCAGCCCGGCACAACACAATAGGGAATATATTGCATTCAATCCTTCGGCAACATTCCCCACTCCCACCGGCGTAGGCAATATCAATAATCAAGATCTTCACGCATTGGAGATACCCGATATGGTGATATTGGCTCCGGGTGCATATCTCAATCAAGCACAACAAGTTGCAGCCTTGCACGAGAGTGTCGATTCGATGAAGGTACACGTTATCAAGCACGACTTGGTTTTCAACGAATTTTCTTCAGGTACTCCCGATGGAGTGGCATATCGCCGACTGATGAAGATGTTTTACGACCGTTCCAAGGCCAACCCCTCGGGACGTCAAGTTAAATATTTGTTATTGTTTGGCAGAGGCTTGTATGACAATCGCAAGATATCGAGCGATATACAAACGTGCGATTATCCCACCCTGCTCACCTACCAAAGCCCTCGCAGCGAGAATGAAACTTACTCCTACACTTGCGACGACTTTTTCACATATCTCGAGGATGATGCCGACTCAAGGAATGCCACCAACCTGATGAGCATAGGCGTAGGTCGCTTCCCTGTAAAGAGTAGCGAAGAGGCCAATATTGTTGTAGAGAAACTATACAACTATGTAAACAAGCCCCACTACGGAGCGTGGCGCAACCAAGCCATTATCGTAGCCGATGACGGCAACTCGGGCACACATATGCGACAAGCCGAGAGCGTGGCATCATATTGGATTGAGGACAAGCCCGACCTACTGATTAACAAAGTATATATCGACGCCTACAACGAGGTAAACACATCGACAGGACGCACATTCCCCGATGCCAAAAAGCGTATGATGCAGTTGTTGGAAGAGGGGCAATTAGTCCTCGATTACATAGGTCACGCCAACCCCGTAAGTTGGACTGCCGAGGACTTGCTCAACATCAACGATATCAAGTCGCTATACATCAAGAATCTGCCCTTTATGTTTACGGCAACGTGCGACTTCAGTCGCTACGACTCGGAGGAGATATCGGGTGGCGAATACTTCTTCCTCAACGAATTTGGTGGCGCAATAGCACTCTTATCATCCACTCGCGTAGCGTGGATAAACGAGAACGGTCGTCTTAATAACGCAATAGGCGACTACCTGTTTGAACGCGATGAGAACAACGAGCATTATCGACTTGGCGACATAATAAAAAAAGGAAAGAATTACCTCACATCGCAATACCTTACATCGCCCAACAAATATGCCCCTGATAGCAATAAGTTGGTATATACCCTGCTGGGTGACCCCGCGATGCGACTCGGATACCCGTCGCACCAAGTTGTGGCAACCCGAATCAACAACACCGATGCCAACAAAGACATAACCCTCGAAGCACGCTCGGAGGTATTCTTGGAGGGATGCATCCTCACACCGGCAGGCAAAGAGGCCACCGACTTTGACGGAGAGGTATATATCAACCTTTACGATGCCGAACAAACAACCAAGTCGCACGGATATGACGGAGGTGTAGAAGTAGAGTTTGCCGAGCGAAACAACAAACTATTCTCGGGCAAAGCCAACGTAAGAGGGGGAAAATTCAGCCTATCATTCCGTATGCCCAAGGAGACAAGTTTCTCCAATAAAAACGGACTGATGCTGTTCTACGCCCACAGTTGGGATGCAATAGAGGCAAGTGGAGCCAACTCGGCAATAAGAATCGGAGGTATGGCTGAAGTAACAGAAACCGACACCATAGGGCCCGATATAACCTATATGTACCTGAATACATCCGACTTTAACGACGGAGATATTGTCAACGAATCGCCGGTACTATTCGCCGCCTTCAACGACCCATCGGGCATCAACCTCTCGACATCGGGTATCGGACACTGTATGACCGTCAACCTCGACGGACAGACAAGTTACTCGGATATAAGCAGTTACTATTCGCCCGACACTACAGGCACATCGGGTACTATATGCTACCCGTTGAGCAACTTGAGCGAGGGCTACCACACCCTATCCTTCAGGGTATGGGACAACGAAGGCAATTCATCAACAGTAACGATAGAATTTACCGTTCAGAAGGGATTGACACCCGAGATATACAAAGTATATGCCGACCAAAACCCGGCACGTACATCGACCAATTTCTATCTCGAACACGACCGACCCGACGGCATTGTAACAGTAACCATTTCGGTATATAACCTGATGGGTATGCCCGTATGGCAAAGCGAAAAGAAAGGAACTTCCGACAAGTTCAAGACCTTCCCCATAACGTGGAACTTAACAACAAGCAGTGGTGCGAAAGTACCCGGAGGCGTATATTTGTACCGAGCCACCATCTCGACCGACAATACGCACATAGCCACCAAAACCCAAAAACTGCTTGTAGCCCCATCACGATAGTTACTACCCATTGCAGCCCATTGGGAGCATCGTTCTATTACCAAGTACTTAACAATAACAGATACAAAGAATTGTCTCGTTTTTTTGCATAAAAAACGGGACAATTTATTACCTTTGCATCTTGAATAGTATTGCCCAACCAATATGAACGCAACCAACACAAATACAATCACCAAATTGCCGGAACCTACATTGCATAGGCTTCCTTGGTATCTTGCGTATGTCAAGTTGGTTCAGGCTCAAGGTATCGAGTATATATCATCGACCCAAATAGCCAAGGCCATCAACGTCGATGCCTCACAAATAGCCAAAGACCTCTCTTTCATCAACATATCGGGAAAGACTCGTGTAGGCTATGAGGTCAACTCGCTTGTATACGTGCTGGAGCAATTCTTGGGCTTTACCTCTCAACATCGCGCCATAGTATATGGAGTGGGACGCTTGGGAGCAGCATTGATGCACGACTCGGGATTGGTGCAATACGGATTGGAGATTGTTGCAGGATTTGACATACGTCCCTTGCCCCACGACAACATCAACGGAATACCTATATTCAACGTCAACGATTTTGCACAAAAGCGAGCCGAATTGGATGCACACATAGGTATCCTCACCGTACCCGTCGATAAGGCTCAGGAAGCAACCGACAATATGGTACAAAACGGCATACGCGCGATATGGAATTTTACGCCCTATCGCCTGCGCGTGCCACAAAATATAGTAATACAGAACACCTCAATATACGCCCATTTGGCTGTAATGTTCAACCGTATGGGTGCTATTGAATAACCACGCAACCGAAATGAAGATAATAGCAGTAGGTTGGAACTACCGAGCGCACAACGCCGAGATGAACAGACCAGAGGAGAACGAATACCCCGTTGTATTCCTCAAGCCCGAGACAGCCTTGCTCAAGGATGGCAAGCCGTTGTTTCTGCCACCTCACAGCAATCGCATCGAATATGAGGCCGAAGTAGTTGTGCGTATATGCCGCGTAGGCAAGAATGTAGCCCCACGATTTGCTCACCGATATTACGACGCGCTCACCGTAGGAGTCGATTTCACTGCACGCGACCTGCAACAGCAACTGCGAGCAGCCGGCGCACCTTGGGAACTATCGAAAGGATTTGACGGCTCGGCAGCCATAGGCTCGTGGGTAGCCAAAGAGGAGTTGCCATTGGAAACAGGAGTAGATTTCTCGCTGCAACTAAACGGAACAACCGTACAAGCAGGTAACACTCGCGATATGATACACAGCATCGACAATATCATATCGTACGTCAGTCGCTTCTTTACACTCAAGATGGGCGACATCTTATACACCGGCACACCGGCAGGTGTTGGTCCCGTAGCTATCAACGACCACGTTACCGGCTATATCGACAATCGTAAAGTACTCGAATTCAACATAAAATAATATAAACCACGCCATACAGTTATGAAAAAATTCATAAGCATACTACACACGACATCACAATTTGTTACTACTATAGTAATAGCCTTATGTTTCAACCTGCACACAACGGCACTTCCCGCATCACACTATGCCGAGCAGTCGGTATTAAGCCAAGGCAAATGGGTTAAGATAGCGACTACGGAACAAGGTATTCATCGCATTGATGCCGCAACATTGCAAAGTTGGGGTTTCTCCGACGCATCGAATGTAAGTCTATACGGACAAAACGGTTATATGCTGCCCGAAACCTTCAGCAACAGCGACACCGACGACTTGCAAGCAATACCTGTTCACGTTGAGAATGGCGACCTATATTTCTACGCTTCGGGTAGCACACAATGGACAAGAACATCGGGAACAACTTATTGGACACACACCAATAACTATTATTCGACAACCACCTACTACTTCCTTACCGAGAGCCACCCTCAACAAGCGATTGAAATAGTAGATGGCAACGCAGCCGAAGGCACACCGATGACTACCTTCAACGAATATCGCCTACACGAACAAGATATAGTATGCTTAGGACAAACCGGCCGCCTCTATTTGGGCGAGGATCTTATCAGCAATAGCACTATCGACCTGCAAGCCCCCGGTATTACAGGCGACAAGATGACAGTATATATTTCGATGGGTGCCAACAGTACCTCAACATACACTCTCATTGCGCAATACAATGGCACAGCCCTCACTCCTTACGTTACTGTGGGAGCATCCGACTCTTACACATACATCAAGGAGGCTAAACGCTACTATACCCTTGATGCAGCCGAAGATTTCTCGCTCAACTTCAGCGCAAATGGCTCAGGTACACTCAACAAATTCCACCTCGACTATATTCGCTTATTCTACACACGTCGTCTGGAACTTACCGATGCTCAAATGAACTTCCGTCGCACAACCATCGACGGCAACTACTTTGCCATCGACATCAAGGATAGAAACAGCAAGGACATCAGAGTATGGAATATATCGGACGTCAACAAACCATATATCCGACCCACTACGGTTGTCGAAGGCAAGGTAGCCTTTACCCCCGACGCCAACCAACTCAGTTACAACGAATACATTGCATTTGACGTGCAAGACACATTAAACACCCCTCAATTTGTGTGCAACGTAGAGTCACAAAATATTCACGGAATAGACGATATACCCGATATGGTTATCGTGACAACCCGATACTTCATCAAAGAAGCCGAGCGCATAGCACAATTGCACCGCGATATGGACAATATGAAGGTATTGGTATGCGACCAACTTGCCATCTTCAACGAGTTCTCGGGAGGAACACCCGATGCAACAGCCATACGCCGTATGATGAAGATGTTCTACGACCGCGCACAGGCCGGTTACGGTAATGCGCCTCGCTACCTGCTCTTCTACGGTCGTGGCTCATATAACAACCGTGCCATAGCCGACAAGTTACACCAAGAGGATAACATCCTGTTGGTAACTTACCAATCGGAAAGCAGCACCGACCAACGCTACTCGTATGTCACCGACGACTACTTCGGATTTTTGGAGGACAATTCGGGCGTAGATATCACATCCGAGGCAATGCAGATAAGCATAGGTCGTATGCCCATACGCAACCTTGAGGAGTCGCAAAAGGTATATAAGAAGTTGACAACATACATCAATCAGAAACCTATCAACAACTTGTGGAAAAACAAGGCTTGCTTTATAGGTCTTAATGGCGACAACAACTTGCACATTCGCCAAATGAACAACGTATCGAAACTGACCGTAGAGGCAGACCAAGAACATATAATAGTTGATAAAGTATATCTCAGCGCATACAACTCAACTAATGAAGAAAAATTCATAGGCTCACAAGAACAAATATTCCAAGATCTTGAGGAGGGTGCTATGATATACGATTATATGGGACACGCAGGTCACCTGTCGATAGGTACCAACCTCATCAATATCACACACGCCAAGGAGATGACCAATAGCATTTGGCCCATTTTCATCACTGCCACTTGCGACGTATGCCCCTTCGACAAAGATGAAAACTCGGTAGGCGAAGCACTGTTTAAGAACGACAGAGGTGGTTTTATAGCCCTATATACCACAACACGCACCGTATATACCAATGGTAATGAGGATATAAATCGTGAACTCTTACGCGAGTTTTTCATTCCCTCGGCCGATGGCAAGATAAGACTTGGCGACGTGATGCGACGCGCTAAAGCCACGCTGCAATACGACAAAAACGGCAAGATTACAAGCGACCCAAACAAACTGAAATATTGCTTGATTGGCGATCCGGCTCTTGCCATTCCTCTACCCACCTACGACATCAAGGTTGAAACCATCAATGGCACCACTGTAAGTCAAGGTAGCAAAATCGCAACCCCTGCCAACAGCGAGGTAACCATTACAGGTAGCATATACGACACAGCAGGCAAAGAGGCTACCGACTTTAACGGAACATTGTGTTACGAGGTATATGATGCCTTCACCGGAGAGGTAGCAACCGAAAGTGTGTCATCATCATCGGGTACAACTACATTGACCGAAAAATTCAATCTATACAAATACAAGTTGGTAACAGCCGCCGACACAATCGTTAACGGTAAGTTTACAGCCACATTCCGTCTTCCTGTACAATGCTTGCAAAGCGACACAACAGGTTTTATCAGCCTTTATGCCTATAATACGACCAAAGATATAGAGGCCAAAGGTTATAATAAGAATATGTTTATAAATGGTATTGCCGAATCGGAGCCCGACATTACAGCCCCCACTATCTCGGATATATGGGTAGGAGATGAGAATTTTGTTGAAGGCGATGCTGTAAACAGCAACACCACATTCCACTGCACCGTCAGCGATGAGGAGAGTGGAATCACCAATAATGAGTTGTCGATGGGTAAGGCTATGACATTGTGGTTAGATGGCAATATCATTTGCAACGACCTATCAAGACACTACTCACCCTCAATGGGTTGTGGCAGTGGTAGCATAGATTACGCGCTTAACAATCTGTCAGTAGGTGTTCATAGCATTACCGTTAAAGTATTCGATAATGCCGGAAATTCGAGCGAAGCAACTACAACATTTACCGTTGAGGCCGATGCCACACAACAATATACCATAAACATTGCCGAAGACCCCGTTATGACACAAGCCACCATCAGCATCGACGGTGTTGTCAATAACGAGATGTCAATACAATATGTTATTGCCGATAGTGCTACAGGAAATGAGGTGTGGACAAGTCGCACAAGCGCGACTCAAGTAGTATGGGACTTGTCAACGTACGACGGAACAGCCCAACCCGGCGAGTATGTTTGTTACGCCTACATATCAATTGGAGAGAGCAAATTTGTGACCAACGGCAAAAAAATAGTTATCATAAGGCAATAAATAGGGATAAATGCTGTTTATAAAGATATGACTGAACAAAAAAACAATCACTGAAAGATGAATAAAAATAGCATTATATCAATTGTAACTCTATTATTTGCTTGTATAACAGCGTTTCAAGCATACGGACAAGGAGAAGTTATTAAACAATTCAACCCTGTCAACACCGGTGCAACATCACTCACCATAGCCCCCGATGCGCGAGGTGCCGGTATGGGTGACATAGGTGCTGCAACCGACCCCGATGTAAACTCGCAATTCTGGAATGCTTCAAAATATGCCTTTGCATTCAGCGATGCCGGTATCGGCCTGTCATACACACCTTGGTTGAGCAAATTGGTCAATGACATCTACCTGCTCAACCTCAGTGGTTACCTCAAGTTTGGCCCCAACAAGCCCCAAGCGATGAGCCTCTCGCTGCGTTACTTCTCATTGGGTAGTATAACACTCACCAACCAGAATGGCGATGCCGTAAACTCAATCAACCCCTTCGAAATGGCAGTGGACTTGGGTTACTCGCGCAAGTTGTCGGAAAACTTCTCAATGGGTGTTGTGATGCGCTACATCTACTCCGATCTCGGTTTCCAATACGATGAAAGTGGTAGCGCAACAGGTAGCGTAAAAGGCGCATCGGCCTTTGGAGCCGACATTTCGTGGTACTATACATTCTACCCCATCATTGCACGCAACGAGTGCCAATGGTCGTGGGGTATGAACATATCGAACATCGGTTCAAAATTGGCATACGACAACGGCAATCAGCCTGCATTCTTGCCCACCAACTTGAAGATTGGTACAACATTCCTGTTCCCCATAGCCGACAAGAATACAATCTCTATCAACGTCGATGCCAACAAGATGCTTGTACCCACAATGCCTCAAGAGTATCAATACAAGAATGAGGATGGAACTATCAATACCGATGCTTACAATGCAGCGCGAGAGGAGTACTACAATATGTCGCCGTTTGAGGGTATCGCCAAGTCGTTCTACGATGCTCCGGGTGGATTTGAAGAGGAGATGCGCGAGATAAACTTCTCGGTAGGTCTTGAATACTCATACAACCGTATGTTCTCACTTCGTGCCGGATATTATTGGGAAGATGAGTACAAAGGTAACCGTCAATTCTTTGCATTCGGTGCAAGTTTTGCCTACAGCATTATTCAAGTCGATGCAGCATACCTGCTCGCCACAGCAGCATCAAGCCCTCTCGACCAAACATTACGTTTCACTTTGGCGTTTGACCTTGAAGGAATCAAGAATCTGATAAAATAAAAAACAATCCTATGAAAATAAGAGTAGGAATGGGATATGATGTACACCGTCTTGTCGAAGGTCGCGACCTTTGGTTAGGCGGTGTTCGCATAGAACACACAGCCGGACTGTTAGGGCACTCCGATGCCGATGTTGCAATACACGCCCTGTGCGATGCACTGTTAGGAGCAGCCAATATGCGCGATATAGGGTATCACTTTCCCGATACGGCAGGTGAATATGCCGGCATAGATAGCAAAATATTACTGCGTAAAGTCACCGAATTACTCGCCGAGAAAGGTTATCGCATAGGCAATGCCGATATGACAATATGCGCCGAACGACCCAAACTCAATCCTCATATACCGGCTATGAAAGAAGCGATGGCTGCTTGTATGGGTATAGATATTGAGGATATTTCCATAAAAGCCACTACTACCGAGAAATTGGGCTTTACAGGTCGCGAAGAGGGCATTTCGGCATACGCTGTCGTTCTTATAGAAAAATAATTTTCACTATGAAACTCCTGCAAGGCATATCCGGCATACTCGCCACACTCGATAGGCATCCTCGCAGATGTATGTGGGGTATGACACTTTTTGCAGTTATTTACTACGTTCTCATCTCACTACAGGGATTTGACTTTGCCGATGAAGGTTTCTCACTAACTTTCTACCAAAACATCTTTACACACCCATCGGATGTGGAATATCTGTTCCTGTACTACCTCTCGGGCTTAATAGGAGGTATATGGGAGGTACTCTTTGGCAATTGGGGTAACTACGCATATCGCATACTCTTTGCCTTAACATCGGGGGGAATTGTACTTACCACGTTTGCCATTCTAAAGCCCTACTTTAAGACATCAACCATTGTACTGAGTACACTTGCCTGCGTTTTGTATCCGGGGTTGTGCCTGCACTACTTCAACCACGATTGCCTCACTGCACTACTTTTCCTTCTCACCGTATATGCGTTGACACAAGGAATGAATGGTAAACGATGGGCTTGGTGGAGTATGGGCTTATTTCTTGCACTTAATACATTTACTCGCACGCCCAACATCACGCTATGGATACTCATATTCATTCCTATCATAGAGAGTATTCACACAGGCAATTATAGTAAGGCAGGACACAACATACTGCGCATCATTGGAGGTGCCTTTATTGGAAAGGTTGTTGTACTGACAATAATGTATCTGTTGGGACATATAACACCTTTCGTATCGGCAATACTCTCGCTATTTGTTATGGGTGGCGACTCTTCCGATACACACAGCATCACGCACCTGTTGGGCAACTACGTTGGGACATACAAGAACATAATCAGTGTATCTATTAAAGTCTTTATCGTGTGCCTGCTATATATCATTTCAATCAGACACATCAAAATAAAAGGTATAGGCTTGATAGTGGGTATAATAAGTATTGCTTTTATCTACTCGCTGCTGTCGCGCAACTTCTACGCTATGTGGGGAGGGGTTACGGCTGCAAGCATCATCTACACACTGATGCATCATAGAGACACCCAACGCCTAACATTAGGATTATCAGCACTCACAATGCTCATTGTAATTCCATTAGGTGGAGATTCCTATGCCAATATATGTTACTCTTGTATGTGGCTGGGTATGCCTCTGCTTATCAATATGTTTCGATATCCTATTCAGTGGAACATATCGTACAACGATGAGTATCAACGCAGTATCAACATCCACACCGACAAGCCCACCAGCCGACAATTGAGCATTATAGCAGGTACAGCATTTCTGCTATTTGTAGCATTGCATAGCAATTGCTATTTCGACGATGGCAGTCGCTTGGGAAAACTACATCGCGCACAAGCCTACCAAGCCACAACATTCACCACACAAGAGCGCGCCAATATAATTGATGACATAGTAACGCACACCACACAACATCGCGCACAAGGCAACTATCTGTTGGTATTCGACAACCTACCTATGTTGCACTACCTCACCAATATGCAGCCCTATTTAGGCTCGCCTTGGAGTACATTCTGGGGTAATAAAATGTTTGAGAAAAAACTTTTTGAAGCCGAAAACAGTTCACGCGAATTACCCCTCATAGCAATACCTCATTTCTACTACAAAGACCTATCATCGACACAATATCTCGATGCACAGGAACACCCCGAATTGCAAGGGAAGGCCAAGATTCTACTCGAATTTATGCAAAGGAACAGTTACCAAGAGGTATTTCATAATTCACATTTAACCTTATACAAGGTAATCGAATAAAAGAGTTTCAATCCTATCTTTTTTCTGCGATAAACAGAAAAAAATTGTATATCTTTGTTCTATTAAAAAAGTATTGGTATGACAATGCAGAACAAAAGAGTTTTGGTAGGAATGAGTGGTGGCGTGGATAGTTCGGCCGTATGTATGATGCTACAGGATGAGGGCTACGAGGTTGTAGGACTAACCCTGCGTATGTGGGACGTTCCCTCACAATTCAATACCCCAGAGCAGGTCGAGCCCAATCATATTCTCGAAGCACGCGAATTGGCCGAAAAATTAGGCATAGAACACCACACGCTCGATATACGCAACGAATTTCGTGCCGAAGTGGTACAAGCCTTTATCGATGAGTATATGCGTGGACGCACCCCCAACCCTTGCGTAATGTGCAACCGTTTTTTCAAGTGGAAATATCTGCTTGAAGCAGCCGACAAACTACATTGCGATAAAGTGGCAACAGGACACTACGCACGCATTATCGAGCACAACGGCAAGCCTATGCTGGCGTGTGGCATAGACAACAAGAAGGACCAATCGTACTTCTTGTGGCGACTTACCGAAGAACAACTTTCTCGCACAATCTTCCCCTTGGGGGGACTTATCAAGCAAGACATCAAAGAGTATGTTCGCCAAAAGGGTTTCACACAGAAAGCCGAAAAAAAAGAGAGTATGGAGGCTTGCTTTGTTCCCGATGACTACCGCGATTTCTTGCGAGAAATGATACCCAACCTCGACAGCCAAGTAGGTGGAGGATTTTTTGTAGATGAGAAAGGTCGCAAGTTGGGACAACACAAGGGTTACCCGTTCTACACCATAGGACAACGCAAAGGATTGGAAATCGCTTTGGGACATCCGGCATACGTCATTCGCATCAACGCAGCCAAGAATACCATACGATTGGGCAACGCCGATGAGTTATTGCAATCGACGGCCTTGATATCAAATGTGCGATTCGATGCCTCATATCAACCTCTGTCACAACTTGCTGTGCGTATTCGCTATCGCAGCAAGGCCGTAGAAGCATCCATCGAAACACTCGACGACGGCAATGCCATTGTACGTTTTGCCTCACCGGTATCGGCCCTTACACCGGGACAATCGGCCGTTATATACGACGGCGACGTGGTAGTAGGTGGTGGTATTATTGAGGACACCCGACTGCTGAAGAATTACAAACAACAATGAAACGACTTGTAGCCATACTGCTGTTGCTGACAATTGCAACAACCCTTATATGTAGCCGAGCCAACGACTACAAATATCGCGTATGGCTTACCGACAAGGATGCGAGCCAATATACAGCCTCACAACCCGAGGCTTTTCTATCGCAAGCGTGCATCGACCGACGCAACCGACAAGGATATGCCATCGATGAGCGCGACTTGCCGGTGTGCCAACAATACATTGAGCAGATCGAGGCTGTGGGATGCCGATTGGTTGTCACCTCACGCTGGATGAATACCGTCGTTGTGGCTGTCGATGACACTGCCGTCGTAGCCGATATTGCAGCCCTACCCTTTGTGAGCCACACCGAGTGTGTATGGAAAAACGAAATAGCACCTACGGCTAAAAGCAAACAACAGCGTGAGAGGGAGTTAGCAACTCAATATCAGACAACAGCAACCGACAACGCCACCCTATACGGCGATGCGTGGCAACAGACCGATATGCTACATATCGACCGGCTCCACAACGAGGGATACAGAGGCGAAGGTATGACTATTGCCGTTATTGATGCAGGCTTCTACGGTGTAAAAAATTCGGCATACTACAACCACGAGAAGATAACTTTCCTGTACGATTTTCCTCATAACGCAATGACCTACGGAAACGAAACACACGGCTCGGAAGTGCTATCGTGTATGGCAGCCAACAAGCCCAACGACTACATAGGCACAGCCCCCGAAGCCGAGTATATACTCATTGTCACCGAAGATATCAATAGCGAATACCCCATAGAGGAAGATTATTGGGTAGCAGGGTTGGAGTTGGCCGACAGCATTGGAGCCGACATTGTAAACACATCGTTGGCATACAATACTTTCGATGATGAAGGTATGAACTATACCCACAACAACCTCGACGGCCAAACAGCCTTCTCATCACGCGCAGCCAATATGGCTTATCACAAAGGGTTGTTGGTAGTGGTGGCCGCCGGCAATGAATATCGAAACGAATGGAAGAAAATAGCCGTTCCGTCAGATGCCGAGGGCGTTATTACCGTAGGCAGTGTAACAAACGACGGCAGCCACAGCCCCTTCAGCAGTTGTGGCCCTACAGCCGATGGTCGCATCAAGCCCGATGTCGTAGCGATGGGTAGCAACGTAAACACCATTACTGCCGGTGATGCTGTCAAGCGCACATCGGGCACATCATACGCCGCACCTATTATGTGTGGAGCCATAGCCTGCCTGTGGCAGTCGCAACCACAATGGTCGGTAACTCGGCTTATTGAGGAGATACAACGTGGAGCCTCGCAGTACGAAACCCCCGATGCCCTATGTGGCTATGGGATACCCGATATATATGCCATATACCGAAACAACAGCAGTGTGCCGACAGACGGTAAGACACAATGCTCATTGCACTACAGCAACGGTAGGTTACATCTACCCCAATCCTTACGACAAGCCACCCTTACCATATACGATACGACAGGTCGCACCGTTGCCCGACGCAGCATCGAGCAAGGCACAACCGAGATAGATATGCCCGATATAGATGCAGGTATATACATAGTGGTGTGGCAGAGTGACACCGAATATAAAGCAATAAAAATAAAGCGATAGGAATGAGCGAGCAAGAACACATATACACCCTCACCGAGTTGAATATGAGCATTCGCGAGGCAATAGAAGAGAGGTTGCCACACGAATATTGGGTTTGTGCCGAGATAAGCGAGTGCCACCCCAATCGCAACGGTCATTGCTACTTGGAGTTGATAGAAAAAGACCATCAGGGTCGCACCACGGCTCGCCAACGCGCCATTATATGGGCCAATACCTACAACCTGCTACGCCCCTACTTCGAGCAGGAGACAGGGCAAACATTTACTGCCGGCATACAAGTGCTGGTTTCGGTATCGATAACATACCACGAGTTGTACGGTATGAGCCTCACCATACACGACATCAATCCCACCTACACCATAGGCGAGGCTGCACGCCGACGCGCCGAGATATTGGCACAACTCGAAGCCGATGGCATAATAAACGACAACAAGGAGTTGCCCCTACCCATACTACCCCAACGCATTGCAGTCATATCATCGCACACTGCCGCCGGATATGGCGACTTCAGCGAGCAATTGCATAACAACCCCTACGGCTATAAATTCTACCCCGTATTGTTTCCTGCCATTATGCAGGGCGAGAACACCGAAACATCGGTCATCGATGCACTCAATCGCATTCACTGCCACATCGACCTATTCGATTGCGTAGTCATCATCCGAGGTGGAGGCTCTACATCGGAATTGTCGTGTTTCGACACCTACAACCTTGCCGGCAACGTAGCACAATTTCCCCTACCCATTATCGTAGGAATAGGCCACGAACGCGACGAAACCATCCTCGACTACGTCGCCGCCATAAGGGTAAAAACACCCACTGCGGCAGCCGAATGGCTTATCGAGCAACTACATCGTGCCGACCTCGCTGCACAAAGCACACGCAAAGTGATTACCGAAATTGTGAGCCGACGCATTATGGCCGAGAACAATCGCTTGCAACAACTCACAGGCAACATTCCGTACATTGTAACGCAACGACTGCACAAGGAGAAGTGGCAGCAACAAAACATTGCACACCACATCGAGCGCAATACAACCGATAGAATGAGTCGCGAACATCAACGACTATCGCTCCTTGCTCACCTCATACCCGAGCGCACCACTGCCCTGCTACGCCAAGAGCAACAACACATAGACAACCTTGCGCACACGGTACAACTGCTATCGCCCGACGCTGTGCTGTCGCGAGGATACAGTCTTATTCTGCAAGGCAATAAAGTAGTAAAAACAATAGACAGCCTGTCACCCTACAGCAACATCGAAATACAACTTGCCGACGGTACGGCACAAGCCCACATTACAACAACCACAAAACAAAAAAGCAATGAAGAATAACACCCCCGAAACAACCCAAGAACTCACCTACACACAAGCGATGCAACAACTTGAAGAGATAGTAGCCCAAATGCAAAATCCCAACTGCGAGATAGACTTGCTACGCGACTACACCAAGCAATCGCTTGCCCTGCTGAAATTCTGCAAAACACGCCTTACACAAACCGACGAAGAACTGCGCAAACTCCTCGAAGAACTTGAGAAAGAGTAAGGGCGAAATGAACAATATACGCCACAAGGTTATGCAATCGGCAGAGATAACGTCGTTTCAGCGACGGGTGTATTTGGCTCTGCTGGATGTGCCGGCAGGGACTACCATCACATACGGCGAGTTGGCTCGGCGCATTGGGTGTGGCAGTGCGCAAGCCGTGGGTCAGGCTCTCAAACGCAACCCTTTTGCGCCCGATGTACCTTGTCATCGCGTAGTGGCAGCCGACGGCTCATTGGGTGGTTACAACGGTATGCGCGAGGGCGAAATGATAGAACAAAAGCGCAAGTTGCTGGATGAAGAAAAATCAAAGAAGTAATCGATGGATATTGTAAATCTTCTACACTGCACCACGCGAGCCGAGTTGAGGCAATGGCTCGAAGAAAATCACCCTACCGAGCGTGTATGTTGGGTAATAACCTCGCGCAGCAAACAACCCGTCGAGGGTACCATACCTTACATTGAAATTGTCGAGGAAGCCCTATGCTATGGGTGGATAGACTCAACCTTGAAACGCCTACCCGATGGTCGCCTTGCGCAACGCCTATTGCCACGTCGCAAAAACAGCCATTGGACCGAACTGAATAAACAGCGTTGTGCAAGCCTTGAGCAACGAGGATTGATGACCGAAGTTGGACGCAAAGCACTCTCCGAGGCAAAATAAAAGGTCAACCAAACACCACAAACAAACCCATTGTAAGCCAAGTAAATATTTCTCATAACACAGCAAAAACATCCAACCAACATCATCAATAATCCACAAGGGAATAAAAAACAGACAAGTTTGTTTTTTATTCCCTTATCTTTCACTACCTTTGTACGAATTATACAATTAGGTTCTTACCTTGCACATATACTGTGACAATAGAGATATAAAACTTGGAAAAATACAACAAAAATTAAAGATATACTATGTCAGAACGTAAAGTAAGGGTGCGTTTCGCACCCAGCCCTACAGGGGCACTCCACATTGGTGGTGTTCGCACTGCTCTATACAACTACCTCTTTGCCAAACAACAAGGTGGCGATATGATATTCCGTATAGAAGATACCGACTCACAACGTTTTGTACCCGGAGCCGAAGAGTATATTATGGAAGCACTCGAATGGTTGGGTATAAAATTTGATGAAGGCGTGGGATATGGTGGTAATTACGGACCTTATCGCCAATCGGAGCGCAAAGATATATATCGCAAGTATGTAGATATATTGCTTGAGAATGGCAAAGGTTACATCGCATTCGACACCCCCGAGGAACTTGACGCCAAGCGCAACGAGATTGCCAACTTCCAATATGATGCATCGACTCGTATGAGTATGCGCAACTCACTCACAATGAGTGCCGAGGATGTAAAAGCCGCCATAGAAGCCGGCGAGAAGTACGTTGTACGTTTCAAGATAGAGCCGGGCGAGGATGTAAAGGTAAACGACATCATTCGTGGTGAGGTAGTTATCAATTCAACTATCCTCGATGATAAGGTATTGTACAAATCGGCCGACAACCTGCCTACATACCACCTTGCCAACATAGTCGATGACCACTTGATGGAGGTATCGCACGTAATTCGTGGTGAGGAGTGGTTGCCCTCGGCACCTCTTCACGTTTTGTTGTATCGCGCCTTCGGTTGGGAAGATAGTATGCCTCAATTTGCCCACCTACCCTTGTTGCTCAAGCCCGACGGTAAAGGCAAATTGAGCAAGCGCGACGGTGACCGTTTGGGATTCCCCGTATTCCCCTTGGAGTGGCACGACCCCAAGACAGGCGAGGTATCGTCGGGATATCGCGAAGCCGGCTATCTGCCCGAAGCCGTTGTCAACTTCCTTGCCCTATTGGGCTGGAACCCCGGCAACGACCAAGAGATAATGTCGATGGATGAGTTGATAAAACTCTTCGACTTGCAACGATGCAGCAAGAGTGGCGCCAAGTTTGATTACGAAAAAGGCAAATGGTTCAACCACCAATACTTGCAAAACCGTAGTGACCGCGATGTTGCAGAGATGTTTATGCCTATAGTCGCAGCCAAAGGTCACAACTGCGATATAGAAACACTTACACGCATTGTTGCGCTTGTAAAGAGTCGCGTAAACTTCGTTAACGAATTGTGGGATCAAACAGCATTCTTCTTTGAGGCTCCCACCGAGTATGAAGAAAAGTCGGTGCGCAAACGCTGGGATGAAGGAATGGGAGCGCGTATGGGCGAACTCATAGAGATTATCCGTAATCTGCCTACTATGGAGTCGAAGGCAGCCGAGGAGATTGTATTGGGTTGGATTACCGACAAAGGCTACCATATGGGCAACGTTATGAATGCCTATCGCTTGGCTGTAGTAGGTTACTGCAAAGGCCCTCATATGTTTGACATATCGGAGATTATGGGTCGAGAAGAAACCTTCAATCGCCTACAAGCAGCAATCGACCGACTCGGATAATGGCCGCAAAAGCGTCTAAAATAGCGACGTTGGTATTATGCTTGATAGGCTCTTGCATAATACACTGTTCTGCACAAAAATTGTTGTGGAGCGCCGAAGTTGTACCCTATTTCGACAATAGAGAGTACAAGTATGAGCGTATGACGTCGGAGACGCTTTTTGCCACCCGTCTCACTCCTACAGTGGGTATCGGGTTTAAGAATCACAGCATCGTAGCCGGTATTTCTTGGGTACAACCCATCGATAGTCGCATAGAATTGTCGTCATTCAAGCCCACAATCTACTATCGCTACAACACGCACAAGTTTGCAATGTCGATGGGTATGTTTCCTCGCACGCAACTTATTGAGCCACTCGACGACTTTTTGAGAACCGATTCGCTATCGTTCTTCAGCCCCAACATACAAGGTGCATTGTTTCAACATCGCAGCCAATTGGGATACGTCGAATTATTGGCCGATTGGCGAGGACTCCCCACCGAAAGCACACGAGAGGCATTTATGATAGTAGGTCAGGGTCGCATTATCATTACACCGTGGTTGTTTGCCGGAGGTGCAGCCGTAATGAATCACTTGGCAAGAGCCAAGAACGAGCCGGCCGATAAGGCTACGCACGTTACCGACAACATTATGCTACGCCCCTATGTAGGAGTAGATTTCTCGCATCGCACTGTATTAGATTCACTAACCTTACGCTGTGGCTACCTTGCCACATTCGACCGAGAGAGAGGCGTAACGGAATGGATTACATCGCACGCCTTTGTTGCCGACCTTACAGTGGAGTGGAAATACTTGGGAGTTCGCAATAAATTCTACTACGGAACACCGGCACAGACACTATTCAATCATTTAGGACACACGCTATACCAAGGCGAGAGTTATTATGGTACAGAATGGCATAACCGATTGGACATATATGGTTACATCTTTCGCAATAGTTTTGTCAACTGCTTTGCATCGGTAAACTTTTATTTCACACCGGGCGAATGGGGCTGGCAACAGCAACTTGTGGTAAGAGCATATATCGACCAAGACTTTAAAGAGAAACATAAATCAAAGCAACGCATACCCAATATATTCTATTAAAATAGCAATGGGAATACTATATAACATAGGGATAAAGTGTTATCAAGGGATGGTAAAGTTGGCAGGAAATTGTAATGCCAAGGCTCGCAAACTGTCGGAAGGCGAGAGCAAGGCACTCGACCTGCTACAGAAAAATCTACATCCCGAGGGAGGCTACATTTGGATTCACGCAGCCTCGTTGGGCGAATTTGAACAAGGACGCCCCCTTATTGAGCGCATACGCGCCAACCAACCCAATCAGCGCATATTGCTCACCTTCTTCTCGCCCTCGGGTTATGAGGTGCGCAAGAATTACGATGGCGTGGATTTTGTTAGTTATCTGCCATTCGACCACATTGCAAACGTTACACGTTTTCTCGACATCGTAAAGCCCACTCAAGCCATTTTCGTAAAATATGAGTTTTGGAGCAACTATCTGCACGAGTTGCAACGTCGCAATATTCCCACTTACATCATCTCGGCCATATTCCGTAAAAGCCAAAACTTCTTCCGTCGTGGTGGCAGTTTCTTCCGTAATATGCTACACTGTTTCACACACATATATGTGCAAGACGAAGCATCCAAAGAGTTACTACACAGCATCGATGTAAACAACGTGACTGTTGCCGGAGATACTCGCTTCGATCGCGTATTGGACATCAATCGCAACACCAAGGAGTTGCCTATAGTCAAAGAGTTTGTTGCCAATCATCACACCCTTATTGTAGGCAGTTCGTGGCAACCCGATGAGGAGATTATCATAAAATACTTCAACTCGCACAACAAGCAACGCCTTATCATTGCGCCTCACGAAATTCACGAAGAACATCTGCAACAGATTGAGAGTAGCCTCAAGCGTCCCTATCTGCGCCTGTCGCAAGCCAATGACACCAACATCAAGCAAGCCGAATGCCTTATTGTTGACTCGATAGGCTTGTTGTCATCGATATACCGATACGGACAAGTGGCATACATCGGAGGTGGATTTGGCTCGGGCATCCACAACATCCTCGAAGCAGCCGTGTATGGTATGCCGGTCATTTTCGGGCCGAAATTCCGTAAATTTCGCGAAGCACGCAATATGATTGCTCAGAAGTGTGCCTTCTCTATCAATAGTTACAGCCAGTTGGAAAACTATTTAGACCTGTTTGCAACCAACGCCGAAGAACTATCGACAACGAGCAACAAGGCCGGAAAATTCGTAGCACAGAATGCCGGTGCTACCGATATGATATACGATGACTTGTTTGACACCCTCTTTGGCAAAAAGATATAATAAGCAGCCTTATGAATACCGATTTTGCATCAAAGTTACTTGAGAATGCAGTAAGCAAATTTGCCAAACTGCCCGGTATAGGTCGCAAGACAGCCTTGCGCCTTGTGCTGCACTTGCTGCGCCAAGAGCAATCGGTAGCCGAAAACTTCGGCAATGCTATTATACGCCTACGCCAAGACATCAAATACTGCAAGGTGTGCCACAACATCAGCGACACCGACGTGTGTGCTTTGTGCGCCGACACCACACGCGACAACACAACGATATGCGTTGTCGAGAATGTGCGCGAGGTAATGGCTGTCGAGGGTACAGGCCAATTTCGAGGGCTTTATCACGTATTGGGTGGTGTCATATCGCCTATGGACGGCATAGGCCCTGCCGACCTTGAGATTGAAAGCCTTGTACAGCGAGTGGCTAAAGGTGGGGTGAAAGAGGTTATTCTCGCCTTGAGTGCCACAATGGAGGGCGATACCACCAACTTTTACATCTTTCGCAAACTTGCCCCCTATGATGTGCGCATAACGCTGATAGCGCGAGGTGTTTCCATCGGAGATGAACTTGAGTACACCGATGAGATAACCCTCGGACGCTCGATATTAAACAGGACACCGTTCAGCGACAGTTTCAAGGGATAAACCACCCGACAATAAAACATCGATAGAAATCGTTCAATATATAACACAGCATTATGAAGTTAACCTTTATCATACCACCCGAGCCTACACCTAATGCTCCTGCCGAACGCACAGCAGGTTGTACTCGCGTGGTATATCCTGCGCCCAACATATACGAACTATACGTTGTGGCTATGCTCGAAAGAGAAGGTTACAAAGTAAACTATTGCGATTTCGTGTTCGATAAGAAGAGTCCTGCCGACTTTTCTCAATTTATCGCATCCGACAATAGCGACATATACTATATATGGAGTGTAAATCTATCACGCACGGCCGATATACAAGCGCGTGATATCATTCGCCAAGCACATCCCTATGCCTACGTCTGCTTTATAGGCCCCGGGGCAACTTACTTTACCCATTTATATATTGCCAATGAACGCGATGTAGTGGTGCGTGGCGAGCCGGAATACACCACCCTCGAATGGACCAACGCCATTCGCGACAACAAGGCGTGGGATGAGATACAAGGCATTTCCTACCTGCACAAGGGGGAAATCAAACGCAACGCAGCACGTCCTATCACCAAGAGTTTCGACGAGTTACCCTTCCCTGCACGACATCACATAGCCCATAGGCAATACCATAACCCCAAACTGAAGACTTCGCCCTACACAACGATGATAACATCGCGCAATTGTCCGTTCCATTGCATCTATTGCGTGCCAAGTTCGTTATCGTTTGCTCGGGAGTTGGAATATCGTCGCGACAATAATCGCAAGCCCCCCATTTCATTCCGTTCAATAGAGAGCGTCGAAAGAGAGTTGCAAGAGTTGCACGAAGCCGGATATCGCGCCATAGGATTTATGGATGATGAATTTATATGGGATGAGGAGCGCACTCGCGGACTATGCGATGCACTGAAAAAGTATGGCTTCAAATGGGGGTGTCAGGCACGAGTAGATACCATCACCGAGCCTATAGCCCGTATGCTGGGCGAATCGGGATGCCTATATGTTGACCTCGGTGTAGAGTCGTTTAACGATGAGATACTCAAGTTTATCAAGAAAGGTATCACTCGCGAGCAAATCTACACAGCCATACGCCTGCTCAAGAAATATAAAGTACCTGTCAAACTCAATATTCTCATAGGCACAAGCCCCCTTGAAACTAAGGAGACACTGCGCGACACACTGCGACAAGCACAGAAACTGCGTGTTGACCAGATTATGTTTAACATCGTTTCGCCCTTCCCCGGCACCGAATTTTATAAGTTGGCGAAGGAGAACGGTTGGATTGTCGGGGGCGAATACACCCCAACCAATGCCCAACGCGAGTCGATACTGAACTATCCACACCTATCGGCGCGCGATATGGAAAAGATACTATACCAATACAACCTGCGCTACTTCCTATCGCCATACGTCGTGTGGTCACACTTGCGCAAGTTTACAAATATATCGGAGTTTATTCACGCCCTTAAGGCACTCAAAATAAAACTGTTTGGATAATGCAACTATCGGTCGTACTTATATGCTGGAACTCACTGACGTACCTGCGCGAGGCACTTGCTTCGCTGCAAGATACGCTACAGGCTACTGCCGATAGCGAAATTATCGTTATCGACAACGGCTCGACCGATGGAACCGACCGTTTTATTGCCGAGAATTATAAAGGTATAACCTACCGTCGATTACCACAGAACAAGGGCGTTGCATACGCACGCAACCGAGGCATAGAACTCGCCAAAGGCAATTTCGTGTGGTTGCTCGATGACGACACTGTCACCAATCGTGAGGCACTTGCCACTATGCTGCAATATATGCAGCAACACCCCGAATGTGGCATTTGTGGATGCCAACTGACTTGCAATAACGGCGAAATACAACAAAGTTACAAGCCTTATCCGGGATTAAAGATTAAAATGCGCAATGTACTGCGCAGCATATTGCACTGCAAAGGCAATCCTTCCGACCCCTACAAGGAGCAGTTAGCGACAGGACAACCATTTGAGCCTGTATATATTATAGGTGCTTGTCAATTAATACGTCGCGAAGTTATTGAAAAGGCCGGGCTGTTGGATGAAAACATCTTCTACGGGCCTGAAGATGCCGATTATTGCCTACGCACACGCGCACTCGGCTGGCAGATAGCCTACCTGCCTCAAGTAAATATCATACACCATTGGAAGCGCATTACCAATCGCAATCTCTTCTCGACCATAGCACGCAAGCATACCGAGGCACTTATCTATTTCTATCGCAAACATCGAAAGATATGAACAACACGACATCACTCATAGAAAAAGAGGGTATTGCATTACGCGCCGTAGAGCCTGATGACATCGACTTCTTGTACTTGGCCGAGAACGACTCCCAAGCGTGGAGCGCATCGGCTACAGTAGCCCCTATGTCGCGACATATCTTGCAGCAATATATCGAGCAATACCGAGCCGACCTATATGCCGACAGGCAATTGCGCCTTATTGCGATAGAGCGAAAAACGGGCAACAAAATAGGCATAGCCGACCTCTACGACTACGACCCTCGTAACAGTCGCTGCGGCGTAGGCATCTATATCGCCCCCAATATGCGATGCAAAGGATATGGCAGACTGATGCTCGGCCTGTTAAGTGTCTATGCCCAAGAGTTCTTGGGCATCCACCACTTGTATGCCATCATCTCGACCGACAACGCCCCCTCACGCCACGTCTTTGCTCATTGTGGCTATAGCGAGGTAGCCACCCTGCCCCAATGGATTAAGACTTCACAAGGATACACATCGGCTGTATTCACAACCAAAATAGCCGAATAGCCACCCCCTACAGCAGAATAACAGATACAAAAAACGGTCGAAAGCAATGCTTCCGACCGTATATTTTTCGCAGTATCGTTTCCGATTAGTTCATAGGTTCTACTGATACATACGAACGGTTGTCTTTCTTTTTACGGAAAACAACTGTACCATCAACGAGAGCGAAGAGGGTGTGGTCTTTACCCAAACCTACGTTCTCACCGGGATGGTGAACTGTACCTCTTTGACGAACCAAAATGTTGCCGGCTTTTGCTACTTGACCACCGTAAACCTTAACGCCGAGTCGCTTGCTATGTGATTCACGACCGTTCTTAGAACTACCTACACCTTTCTTATGTGCCATTTTTCTACAATTTTAAGGTTAAGCAACTATTTCTTTAACTAACACTTCGGTGAAGCTTTGACGGTGACCGTTCAAACGACGATAACCTTTGCGACGTTTCTTCTTGAAGACGATGATGCGCTCACCCTTTACAAGACCGGGCTTGCCATAGTTACCATCAGACGAAACTACTTCACATACTACTTTTGCGCCTTCTACAGTGGGAGCACCTACGGTTACATCACCGTCTTTGTCCACCAAAAGGACTTTGTCAAACTCGAGTACTGAACCGTGCTCGGCACCCAAGTAATGAACAAACAATTTCTTGCCTTCTTCGACTTTGAATTGTTGTCCCTGAATTTCTACGATTACGTACATTTTAATTTATTAATATTCAGGTTATCTCTGCCGGGCGGTGTCATCGTGACAACTCTTTTTAAGCCCGAAACAGAATCAGCCCACAAAAGTACTGCTTTTATTAATTGACTCCAAATTTTTAAATAACTTTTTACGCATAAATAATTTACCAACGCTATAGGCTTAACGATTTATTATTTTTACCCCCACTGCATAAACCCTACTTTGCATTTTCCTAACGGGAAACAGAGTGAAGAAAAAGTATAACATACGCCTACATCGGCTCATCGCTAAACATTTAAATACAATGCTCGCAACACAAAAGAGCGATGGCGCATCTTGCAATGCGCCATCGCTATAGATTTTACAACATTACTGTTGCAAGAAAAGCTTTTCTATATTACTTGCGAACGAGTACTTTTTGTCCGTTTACGATATAGACACCATTCTCCAAGTTAGAAATTTCATTCCACGAAGCGTTTTCTTTAACTACAACACCGTTTATAGATACTACTGTAAGCACTTTAGCGTCTTTCTCAACAGCATCGATACCGGCTACTACTATGTTATAAGTCAAACGTATTTCGGGATTTACGAATTCGGGTTTATCATAATCCGAGATCATACCTTGCTCTATTACAACATCGAATGTACCTACTGAGCGAATTTCTTCGGCAAACGAGATTGTAATCTTAGCGTCGGCTGCATCGGCTACAATGCCAGCTGTAGCAATAACCTCTTCGGCCTCATTGTAAACTTTAGCCTCGGCATTATCCTCACACCACAAACCATTTGCAAAGTATTGGTTATCGAATGTGATTGTGATATCTTTAATCGATTTTACCTCACCCTCTTCAGGATCTACAGCGATAGGAGCAAACGCTTGCTCGGGAGTAATGGCACCCTTGACTTCAAATACACCTTCGATTACGGCATTGCCATAATCCTCCATATACTCGTCCCAGAAGAATGCACTCTTACCTACAGTAACTTTGTACTTGCCGGCTTCTGTTATCTCTTGAGCAAGATTCAATGTGAAATCACAATAATATTCCGGACCCATTGCTGCTGTTGCCTCAATAGCATTATCCAGCACTGTATATTCACCGGTAGTTTCATCCAATTTAGCTATGGTAATAAGCGAATTATCAATAGTTGTAGGAGTTGAATAAGCATCTGAACTAAGAGTGAATGTCGAAAGTTTTTCAACTACGGCTTGGGGCTCGGGCTCTACAAAGGTCAATTTAATAACACGCTCTATAGTGTACCAGCCAAACTCTAAACGAGCATTTGTCTTAGTAGGATCATTATCTACGATAAGTACACCTTTGGGTATAACGATTTGATAATCTGAAGGCTCAAAGTAGAGGTTATTTTGCATCGCCTCATCGGGAGTGAGTGTGAGTTTATTACCATCTACTGCGATGTCATAACTACCCCATTGTTGCATATAATAGCCACCAAAGTTTATCATCAATTGAGCCTTGGCAGGACCTGTTACTTGTACATATTCGCCGGTGTTATAATCATACACCTCTTCTGTAGTTTCCACTACCGAAATTTCGCCTTCAACACCATCGAGAGTGATTGTGTAGGGACCTGCCATATCTGTAACTAATGAGGGAGCAGGGTCGATAGTAGCGCAATTGGCCGGAATAGCGGGATCGGGAGCATCAACCTTGAAATTCAAAACCAATTCTTCGTTGGTATAAGTTTCAACGCCTTCGAAAGCGAACTTGCCTTTGGGAACAATCACGCGATATTCTCCATCTTTGTCAATAGGATAGTTGGGATAGAACGAACCCTCATCCATAAACAATCTCACTTGGTTACCCGTAATTTTTACGTCAAGGAAGCCCATATTACCACCCCAAGGTGTAGCCACACCATCAACAACCTCATTGATAGAGATAACTGCGTCGTAGTTATACTGACCTACATAGTCTATTTGTGTAGCTTCAGGGAATGTCATTGTCACTTCGGTGAATTGAGCCACAACACCGCCCTCTTCAATGCTCCAAGTGGGAACAAGGCTGATTTGAGGCATTTCGATATACTCATACTCAAGAGTAGTGGGAGCGCTCAAATCGGGTTGGTCTGCTGTAGATTTCACAGCTCCCTTGGGCATCTCTATTTTATACTTACCATAATCGAGAGTAGCAGTTGTATTGGGGGTTAACACAACCTCAGTATAATCATAACCCCAAGAATCTTGTTTAATAGCCGTTGTAACGGTCATATCGCACACATACTCATATTGGTCTGATTCTGTATTAAGCATAGAGAGTGTCGAAACAATACTTTCATCGGCAACAGCTGTTACACCATCAATCTTAGCAACAAACTTGCTCATATCGATAATTTTACTGCCGCTTTCGGGAGTAAACATCATCTTCAAGAATCGAGGATATACATAGGGAGCAAAAAGCAATATATCGTTGGTTTTGGTCTTGTCGCCATTGAAATACATCGAATTTCTCAAGATGCGAACGCCCCATTCGCCTTCACGCAAATCACTGGCTTCAAGTGTTTCAGAAGGAGTAAGAATCAGTTTGTTTCCTTCTACTGCAATATCATACTCTCCGACAGGGCTGTTCATTTGGCCATTGTAAACCGAACCGAATTGAGCCTTTGCAGTGATTTTGCCATAATAATCTGAAGAACCGGCAGCAACTTCATTGAAGTCAACCGAAGTAACTTCCTCGGGCAAAGTAATGGTAATTTGAGGAATCATCTCTTCAAATTTGCAAGGAGCCGGATCGATGGTAACATCCTCCATAGTGATATACTTACGGGGTGCGTCGATTGTAAAATCAATATACTCTTGCACATTTTCTGTACCATCAAGTTTATATAAACCGGCAGGAATCATTATACAATAATCGCCATTTGTTTGAATAGGATAATCAGGCCACATATTGTAACTGGGGAAGGTAACAGTGAAAACATTTGTAGTTTTATCAAACATAGCCTCGCAACTTGCTTTCATCTTTGGAGAACCCTCTGAGTTACCGGAATACAGATAGAAGTACTTGTATGGGGTCACTTCAATGTCGGTGGCGCCTTCGATGGTGATAGTAAATACGCCATCAAACTCTTCCATCGTAGCACCATCTTGAATGCTATAGGTTATGGTTGCAGCATTGGCTACACCAAAGAAACCCATAAACATCAGTAGCAAAGAGATAATAGTAATCTTTTTCATAACTTTACAATTTTGAGTTAATACTAATGTTATTTGATTATTAATTTATATGTTTTATTGTCTATTCTTACAACATAGATACCCGCATTGAGGTCTATAACATTGTCGCCTTGTTTACCGTCAACCGATGCAGTTTTAACACCGGCTATGTCGTAAACTTCGATTGTAGCATCTTGCGCCAAGACAGCGTGCAACTGCTTGCCCGATACATACACCACATTATCATCTTTTGCAACAGCATCGACGCTTGTGTCGTACAATTGCACGCGAGTCTTATCGGAAATTTCCGATACATAATCAATAAAGTTTTTGGTGCGTCGAGCCATTACACTATAGTTGTAAACAGGAGCCTCTTTGCGTATTCTGCTAATGGCTAAACTGTTTTCTTCTGTATAGTATAGTTTGTAGGGTCGTTCTACCACCGAGCCGGCTTTCGCTACAGAAGCGATAACTTTCACATCATCTATAAAGAAAGCACCTACTTGACTCATAAATGCCAAATATACGGGTTTATCGCCAAGTTCCATATTGGGGAATACAACAGAGCCTTTAAAAGAGCCTGATGCTTCGCCACACTCAACAGAGAGCCCATAGAGAGCTTTAGAATCGGTATAGTCTTCCATTACAATAACCCATATCACATCATTGGCCTCTACGTTATGCAGCGTAAAGTCAACCGCAATAGGATTATTACCCAAAATCAATTGAGGTGAAATAACCAATCCGGCAGAATAATCCGACGAGCCTTGTGTACCTGCCATACCCTTCACCATATAGGGTGCTGTCAACATCCAATCAAACTCAGCGAGGCTATTATCAGCAAGGTTATATATACTCTCATTGGGATTATATGGAGAATTTAGGGTGCCTTTGTTTATAGAGTTGAAATCTTCCGAGAGGATAACAACCTCTTCATTGGCAACCTTTGTTTCGTACTCTTGGTTTACATACAATTTGTAGTTACCGGCGTGTGGCAATCTCTCCCAATTGGCAGTAAATCCTGTCTCAGACACATCGGTAGCGGGCAATGTTGTGGGAGCCAATCCTATCAATCCATCTACCCACATATCTTTTGAAGGTGCCGACACTACTTCTCCATCAGTTTGCTTTACATTATAATAATGCTCCTTGGTAGGATCTATATCGGTCACGACACAATAATTTTCTGTCACGAAGGTATCGGTGATAAGTTCATAGGGAACTTGTTGAGAAGCATAGTCCATCTGAATGTCGTCTATGGCAAAAGTCACTTTGTTTATAGAGGTGCAACTCATTCTTATCTGAGTAACATAGTCGCCCAAGACATCACCCTCCAGTACATAGTAGCCACCCTCTTCTTCCATCCAATAATTGGGGATGGCTGCAATAACTGTCCACTCATCGCCACTCTTCACCTCCACACATACCAATGAGAAAACATAATCCTCACTTTCCATCGTGCTGGGCTTAATCCAGAAAGAAAATTTGTGTATAGGTGCGGGCGATTCGGATGTCAAGATATAATCTCCAACGGCATCAAAGTTGAGAGCTTTATCACCCGAATTACGGTTACCCTCTTCGGTGCAAACATCTTTCTTGCCTTGTGTGCTTACATCAATAGTCCAACCCTCAGGATAACCGGGATTTTCATCATTGATGGTTTTATTGTCGGCCTCAAGATTGAGGCTTTCGCAATCAAAAAGAATCGAACCGGGTTCTACTATTGTTTCGGGCCAATCTTTATAGTACACACTTAAGTAATAGCCTGTCTTGCCTTTAAGTTTACTATCTACCCATTTTGCTTTAAACTCGGTTGTTGAGATGTTCTCGGGTTCTACAACTTCGACAACAGGAAGGACAGTTCTTTTTCGCACCACCTTGATATCGTCAAGAAGTATTTCGCCCCTCATAGGGGTAAATTGGAATATACACTTGTCATTGAAAACAGCCTCGTCGGTAGTCCAAGTATATTCTTTCCACTCATTACCGAGTGTAAAGTTGGTTGTTTCAAGACGGCCCGATGTATTGTCGCACAAGGCCAAATCCAAATCTCCACTCGATGGATTGCTGTGCGCTCTTCTGGCTCGGAAGGTTACGGTTGTTTCGCCATACAACTCCATTTCGGGCGTACTTATATAACCATAACCCTTACCAAAATCAGGGTGAAAATACTCAAGAAGGGCACACACGCCACCTGCCTGACACACATTATAACCAATCCATTTGGGTATTTTTGTATATTTACTTTCTACATAAAAGGATGAAGTTGTAATGCTTTTATCATCGGGATTTTCTTCACTTCCCGCAGTAAAGAGGGAGAAGTCTTCATCAATAACAACTGTTGGCTCAACAGCCGACGCTGTAAATATTACAAATTGTGCAATAAACAACGATAAAACTAAAAATTTTTTCATCATCATAATTTAGACTAAAGATTATAGGCAAACTTAATAAAAAAAAAGTGAAATTTACCCCACTATACATTTTTTAACACTGTTTAAACACACATTGATGTTAAAAGACCTTTTTTGCTGATTATCAACATCGCATAAAAAACACCTCACAACTAAAGCTCAATAATTCAGTAGAATTTATAAATGTTCACTTATCTTTGCATCGGAAAAACAGAACTATGAAAGATATAAAAGATATAGAGATTAAAATTACAGCCGACGGCTCGGCTACCTTGTACGTTAAGTCGCTCGACGAGCATTATCATTCGATAAAAGGCGCGCTCGCCGAGTCGAACCACATATATCGCGATTGTGCATTCCTACATCGCAGCAAGGGGCTGCCGTTGCGACTGCTTGAGGTGGGGTTTGGTACCGGATTGAATGCCACAGTTACTGCTATGGCTACCGACACGTTGCATCCTGTTCATTATATAACGTTCGAAAAATACCCCATCGATGCCCAAACAGCCAGTGCGCTGGGTTACGACCGTTGGATAGACGCAGAGTTGTTTAATGCCATACACGCAGCACCGTGGGATACTCCTACGGCCATTACGCCCTATTTCACCTTGGAGAAACGGCAAGCCGACTATCTATGCGACCCTCTGCCCCACAACATCGATATTGTCTATTTCGATGCCTTTGCTCCCGAGAAACAACCCGATATGTGGAGCGAATTGGCTTTCAGACGATTATACGAAAGCCTAAACAGAGGTGGGGTACTCACCACATATTGCGCCAAGGGTAGCATACGCCGATTGTTGACCGAGATAGGCTTCTCGGTAGAGCGCATATCGGGTCCCTTAGGAGGCAAACGCGAGATACTACGCGCCATAAAACCATTTTAACACAATTATACGCAGGCATAGCAACAAACCACATATTTGTTAAGAGTCACAATTCGCCTCAAACATTACCTTCGAGCAACGTGTTATATCGATGCTCCACCATTTTTATAACCCCTAATTTTATATAAGGATGAAAGGATTAGACTGTTTGTTGGTGATGTTGGGTGGTGCTGTTGTGGGTGCCACTGCCGCTCTGCTATTTGCGCCCTGCTCCGGAAAAGAGATGCGCGCACAAGTATGCCAAATGATGAAGAAAAAAGGCGTGCCTTGCTGCAAGGAGGAGTTTGACCGAATGATAGAGAATATAGAGAAAGGCGAAAATATCGTCGATGACAAAATGTAACATTATGGTAACCGAGTAATCAAGAATGGTCGCTCGGTTACCATACGTTTTATATATAATATTTATGGAAGAACTATCGTCGGCCGAGGCTCTCATTGTAGAGTTGAAACGCTACATCGACTTGCGCTTGCAGCACATTAAATTTCTCGGTACTGAGAAATTAAGTTATCTTATTGCTGCTGTGGCATTTATGATAATCGCCACAATATTTGGCATCATTGCGATTTGCTATTTTTCACTCTCTTTAGTACATTTGCTACGCATTTATGTAGGTACGGCAGGTGCTTACGCCATAATGGGAGCCGTAGCGATACTCTTTGTTGCACTACTCTACCTCAAGAGGAAACAATGGTTGCTCAATCCTATCACTCGCATATTGGCTCGCAGCATACTCGACGAAGGTGATGAAACAGAATAAATATAGGACTGAATATGGCTGATATTTTATTACCGTCACATACACCGAAACGACTCACATACGACGAGTTGTGTCGTCGTCGCCGAGGCATAGAGGCCGACATTGCACAACAAGAGTTGTACCTGATAGATGCAGCACAGCAACTCATCAGCCCACAAAATATTGTCAAGGCAATATCGGGGATTGTAATGGGCAACGTGGCACACGGCTTTTCGTTGTTCGATATGTTCAATCGGGGCTGGCGTTGGGTGCAGTTGGCTTTACGCCTTATAAAACGATTTACATAACATATAAACATACCTATATGAACGATTACACACAAGTAACATTTACCGTAACACCTCCCGAGGAGGTTGCCACCGACATCCTGGCAGCGATGCTCGCCGAGATTGGGTTTGAAAGTTTTGTTCCCGATGAACAAGGAATGACTGCATACGTTCCCCTCAACAGTTACGATGCACAAGCATTGGCACAGGTTGTTGGCGAATTTCCTTTAGAGGGCTACAAGATTGCATACGACACCGTAAAAATAGAGGGTGAGGACTGGAATGCCGAGTGGGAGAAGAACTACTTCCAACCTATTGTCATCGACGACCAATGTGTTATACACAGCACCTTCCACACCGACATACCTCAAGCACGTTACGACATCCTTATCGACCCCAAGATGGCGTTTGGCACAGGTCACCACCAAACGACTTGCCATATGCTGCGCGCCATACTCGGCTCTGACCTTACAGGCAAGCGAGTACTCGATATGGGTTGTGGCACGGCACTGCTCGCTATACTCGCTCGCAAGCACGGAGCGTGCGATGTTACAGGTATAGACATCGACGAGTTTGCCTACGAGAACGCATTGGAAAACATCCGACTCAACGACACCACCGACATCGATATACGCTTGGGAGGAACAGATGCTATCAAAGAAGGCGAAACGTTCGACTATATCCTTGCCAACATCAACCGTAACATTCTCCTTGCCGATATGGCAAACTATGCCGCTCATATGCACACCGGCTCGGTAATATTTATGAGTGGATTCTACATCGAAGATATGGATATTCTACGTCAAGAGGCAGCCCGATACGGATTGCGTTACGAAACTTATGCCGAGGATAATCGTTGGACTATGATGAAATTTGTAAAGGAATAACCCCTATTCAATAAGAAGATATCACAAAATCGCACCACCGGTGGTGTGCCAGATACAAGTAGTATCATAAAAGACAGGCGCACACCGGTGGTGTGTTATGTATAAGCCGTATTGCAAAGGCGGGTCAAGGTGCACAATTCACCCACAATTTATTATAAAAAAAAGATTCCATCGCAACTCACGTTGCAATGGAATCAACCTGTTTCATCATAGGTACTCTATTATCTCATAATAACCTTGCTTGAATATGCATCGTCGTCGGTAAGCACCTTCACCACATAGGCACCGGCAGCCACACCATCGACTACCATATACGCACCTGATGCTTGTGCTACAAGGCGACCACTCATATCATACAGTAAGATAGCCTTTGCATCATTACTTGTAACTTGTATCATATTATCCTTGACAACGATACGAGGCTCAGGGCTGACAGTGACATCTTTCACGCCGGCCAACTCGCCACCATATAGGGCAATATTGTCAAGAATAAGAGCTTCGCAATTCTTCGAACGCAAACGGAATGCCACATTTATAGTAGCACCGAATTGAGCATACTCGCCGAGGGAAACACCACGAGTTTTGAAATCGGAACTTTCGGCAAAAAACTCCTCGTGAGTAGTGTAATAAAACGGATCATCACCATTGGTCGATATCATAATCGAGTAGGTTTCGAGGTATGCAGGATTGAATGAAGATGCATCCCACACAAGGTAAGAATCTGCAGTAGGAGTATAGGCCGGTAATACACACCATCTGTCGGCTTTAGTCGCACCGTCGAGCCAAGTTGCGCCTGCCAATACGTATTCACCATACAACTCGTGATTTTGGATATTGAACAATCCCCAACCTTCTTCATTAAACTCGGATCCGGCACCGGGGTTTACTGTTCCACTATCTTCAACTCGGAATACAAATTCGGCAGGTAATTTACCATCCTCAAAGTTCCACATCTTCGCAGGCTCGCCCATTACTCGGAAATGTACGGTATCGGTATTATTGGCTATCACATTGTCCTCGGCACAAGCCACCTCAACAACGAGGGTATACTCACCGGCTGTAAGATTGCTCAAGACATCGGCAATAGTACACTCTTTAATCTCTTGAGCCTTCATTATCAACGTCTTTTCTTCAATAACAACGTCATCTATCATTACACGAAGGGTGGCTTCGGCATCTTTTATACCCAAACTGCGCACACTGTAATTTACTGATTTTTTAGAACCTACGTGTACATACTCTTTGGGGTTTGTAATACCGTTAACGGTAAGATCAACCGACTCGCTTGACACTTTCTCTAACGAGATATCATCTATGCACATCCAATTCTCATCTTTGTCACTGAAGGCATAGAAACCGAAGAACACCGTTTGAGGCTCGTCGAAATAGATAATATTAATAGACTCTTCATAAGCACTGCGAGCAAACGGAGCATACTCTACAACCTCGTTGGTCATAGCCTCGGGTTTGGCCTCGTTACCGTAGCACAGGCGCAACTTCTCGGGATGGGTATCATCACCCGAATACCAGAAACGGAACACATAGTAACCTGCTTCAGGTATCTTAATAGGCTCAAGTATAGCCCAATCATCGGCATTGTTATTCTTATTATAGTTGTAGGCAAGGCAGAAATCGCCTGTATGTGCAAGATTCCACCAAGGGTCGGTATATATATCCCAATCGCCATCATCTTCATTAAGATTGAAGTAAGTCATTCCTTCAACGTACTCACCCACCTCAAATCCCATATAGTAAGGTACCGAAGCCTCGGCCTTGTGCAGTACATCTACGCGACAAGTATCGTTAGGTACATTTACATCATCGGCGTGAGTTGTCCACACTGCTACATTGTGCGTAACACGAGGTGCTGACAAATCGGCCTTGGCTGTGAACGTATATTCCATCTCGGCACCGACAGCCAACGATTGAGCAACCGTTTCGGTTGCCACTACATTGTCATTGACAGCCAACGTAAGGTCGAAAGATGAAACATCCACCTTTCCACTGTTTTTCACCTTTACAGTAACCGTTTCTTGAGCAAGATTGAAGTCACTCACAGGTGTCATAATATCCGATACTGTAAGATCGACGGGGTTGGTAGTAAATTGTGCCTTCACGCCACACATATAAATACGGAATTTATCGGCATCACTACAAGCACGGAATCCGATATAGACAGGACGATTGGCCTTAACATCTATAAGATATAGGTGGCTGGTTATATTATCAAAAAGACTCAACTCTTCCGAAACGCGATTGGTCATATAATCGGCCGTGGGACGTGTACCATAGAACACCTCCATCTTCTCGCCATAGGAACTGCCTCGCACAGTGAAACTGACAGCCAACGTACCTGCCTCGCTCGAGATTATGGCAGGAGATATTATCCAATCGTTTGCTGCATTGGTTGAATTATAATTATAATATACTTTCGAATAAGTACCGGCGTCATCGAACGTCCAAGTACAACCATCCTCGTTAACATCGAGTACAGTCCACGCTTTAAAGTCCTCCTCTGTAGCAAACTCTGTTGAATAAAGGACTTGTGCATTTAAGCATAACACGCAAAAGCACATTGCCATTAAAATTGTATAAATTCTTTTCATACGTTGTTCCTATGGCCCATTTGTTAAACTGTTTGCAAAGATTGAGCCTAAAATCTTTGACAGCATACTATTTTTATATCAGTTGCAAATATAAATGATAAATTTATTTTTCGATTTGACATATATCAAAATATTACAATTCAAACATTTTTTATTAACTTTGGCAAAATTATTATTGTTTTACACACTAAAAAGACACAAAAATGGATATAGCACAATCAATGCGAGCCATTTATCCCATAAAAGACCTTACGATAGAGCGTTTTGTGCAATCACTCGAACGAGTAAAATACAGCAAAGGCACTCGCATTATAGAACAAGGCAACAAATCGTCGTATCTATACCTCATCATAGATGGCGTAATACGATGCCTGCACGAAGATGGTGAAAAGGAAACTTCCATACTCTTTGGCGTAGAAGGCAACTTCTTTGTTTCGTTGGCGTCGATTGTTTACGGTCAACCCTCTCAAACATCATTCGAAGCCATATCGGACGTAGAGGTATATCGCATATCATTCGACGACTTCTGGGCGTTGTGTGACGAATATCCCGACCTTATGCGCTGGCAAAGTCATTACCAATTGTACCAACTATACACCCTCGAGAAGCGCAGCACCCTCACAAGCATAGGCGATGCATACACACGCTACCAACAATATATCAAGATGAGAGGCAAACGCACCATTGCACAGATACCCCTCAAATACATTTCGCAATACCTTAATATCTCACAAGAAACCTTGAGTCGCATACGCAGTCGCATTGCGCGTGGCGAATAATACCCCCGAAAGAATGAATACTATTGCTATCATTATATACATACCCATCATACTCGGATGCTCCATTGTGTGCATCGTGTTAGGACGTTATGTAGCGCAGGGAAAAGGAGATTCCTTGATATCGGGCTACAACACACTACCCAAGGAGAAGCAAGCCGAGTACGACATCGTGCGCCTACGTCGAGTTGTGTCGCTTACCACTTATGCGATTGCTGCCATCCTACCCCTATTCTGCACATCGGCATTCCTACCCGTGAATGTGGCTATACCTATCGTTCTGCTACTCACGGCCATTATAATAGTGATAGCCATTGTGTCCACCACATACGGCGACAAGTGGGCCAAGAAGAGATAGTGGTTACATTGCCGATATACAGCAACAGAAGAATACCATTATAAATAAAAAAACCGTCTTTAAGCATCGAAACTTAAAAACGGTTGCTGTCGGGGTGAGAAGACTCGAACTTCCGACCTCCACGTCCCGAACGTGGCGCGCTAACCAACTGTGCTACACCCCGAGTGCGATTAGCGACTGCAAAGGTACATAAACTTTACAAATAGCAAAACATTACACCTCGTTTTTTGCGAAACAATAAATAAAAAAGTGGAAGTTACCTTTACAATAAGAGTACTTCCACTTGTTCTATCATCTATTACAACTTTTTTATCATCAACGTCCGGGAGGAGGGCCAAATCCGGGGCCGTATTGGTTACGCATTTGGGGGCGATCCTTGCCGAAGGTATTGAATCGGTAACTGAACGATAACATACAGTAACGACCCAAGGTGTTATAATCGACATCCTCCATATAGTTACCGGTAACGGTACGTTGTATGTTGCTCGACATATCGAGTAAGTCAACTCCCTTAAGTATTATTGTTGCATTCTTGCCTTTGAGGAACGAGTATGATATTTGCGCATTCCACATCCACACCTCCTCATTATAGCCGTCGGAGTAACCTTGATTGCCGGTATAACTTATGTCACTACCCAACGACAAGCCAAAGGGCAGATTGACCGTAAAACTATATGTTCCACCATAACTGTGAATGGTACGGTTATTGCCGGTCTGTACGGTATTGGTAAGATATTGAAGATTGTATCTTCCACGCAATTCGGTATCGAAATAGGTACTGCGGAACGCCAACGAAAGGCTCTCGCCGGCAGTGAATTGGTTGGCTCGGTTCAACTCGCCATTGTTCTTACCCACGCTGCTGCTCACGCCCAGACGGGTAAAGTTATTGAACTGCCAACGCTTGTCGCGGAAGGGCAAGGTAATCATAAACATACCATTCACATTCCACACGCCATCGACATTCTCGTATGTAGTGACACGACCACCGGTCTGATTATCAAATTCTGTTGCCGATATAATACTGTTCATCGTATAGTTGGCACGCAAGTGAGCCATTATAGAACGTTGCGTATTGGTGTCATAATCGCTGAAACGCACACGCAGACGGTGTGTAAACGAAGGATCCAAGTCGGGGTTACCCACTACGATATTCAAGGGGTTGGATATATCGGGTACAGGTTGCATCTGTGCAATGGTAGGCTGCTCGGTGCGTCCGTTGTAGAATACACGCAAAGAGGTTTGCTTGTCAACCTTATAAGTCAACCACAAGAACGGTGCCCAATTATATACGGTATAGGTGGGAATGTTGTTTTGGGGCTTAAGCAAGTCTTGCGACGATGTTGTAGTAGGCTCAAACGACAGTCCCACATTATAGTTAAGGCTACGCGTAACGTGACGGAAACCTATTTGTGCGCTATTGGTGATATTCACATTTCGGAACACATTACTATAGGCCGTATCGGGGGTTGTGGGATATATGCCCTCTTCATCGGCCGTATAGGTATATTTATCGGCATCGCGGAAGTTACCTTGACTGCGCAAAGCAAATGTCAGGAACATACCCTTCTCGGGCTTGCCTATAGGCTCGGTATAGGTAAGTCGTGCCGAATAGCCATTGCTCCACGAATGGTCATCGCTCTCCTGCGCCAACTCGCTGGTATCGCGCAACAAGTAATACATTGTTCTATCGAGGCTTGTTCAGTTTCGCGTGTATTGCTGAAGTTGTATCGCGCGTGAACACTGATAGAACGACCGGGTTTGGAGGTCAACTGACGGTTGTATATCAACTCACCCGAGGCATCGACACTTACGCCGTGACTATCATTGGAGTTAAAACTGCTATTGACGGCTGTACGGTTGGCATCGCCGGCAAAGGCATTTGACCACTCACTCCTACGCGAATCGTTGATATTGAGCGATAAGCGAGGACGGAACTCAAAGGTATTGAGCGAATCGGGATTCCACTGTATGCGGAAACGAGCATTAATCTGCTGACCGATGTCGCGCGAATCGGACTTGTTGTCACTGTAGGCCGTACTATCGCTGAAGAAGTCTTGACGGTCACTACGCTTGCGCGTATCGCGATCGTTGTACGAATACATTACATCACCACCTACGCGAAATATCTCTTTATTTCCCACATTAAAGTTTACACCCAAACTGTGCGATGTTGCGATACCGTTATTACCACCCCAACGACGGAAACGACCTTGACCTTGGTCGGTAAAGCCCATACTGTTTACGTTGTTCGAGTTGGCAATAAGCGTAAATTGGTCATCATCCTTAATATAGTTGACCATAGCACCACCTTGATAACGATGAGGACTTGCACCGTCGGGGTTATTGAGCAGTCGATAACCATATCCACCTTGTATCTCGCCAAACCAGCCCTGATTCATACCCGGCTTGATTGTGAGGTTTATCACAGTCTCCTCCTCACCATCATCCACGCCGGTAATACGCGCCAAGTCGCTCTTGCGGTCAACGACCTGCAACTTTTGCACCATTTCGACAGGAATGTTTTTCGATGCCACCTTGGGATCGTCCGAGAAGAATTCCTTACCATCCAACAAGATTTTTGTCACCTCTTTGCCATTGGCAGTAATCTTACCCGTCTCGTCAACCTCAACACCGGGCAGTCGCTTGAGCAAATCTTCTACCACTGCACTCGGCTGCGTCTTGTACGAATCGGCATTGAACTCCACAGTATCCTCTTTCACCACCACCTCGGGGGCTTTGCCCACAACAGTAGCCTCTGCCAAGAGTATATCGCCCGTACTCAACAGTATCTCGCCCATATCGTAGCGAGTACGTCCCTTCTCGGGTGTAACATTGACACATTGGGTTTGATATCCCAAGAAAGAGAATTGCGCAATGTACCTACCTTGCGCCACCGGTTGCAACGTGAAATTACCATTATTATCGCCGGTTGTACCGGTTACATAAGTACTATCCTTGGCAGTGAGCAGTCGCACACTCACGCGAGGCAAAGCCTCACGGTCTATAGCATCGCGCACCACGCCTCGTATCGTAACTCGCTGTGCCTGCGACACAAACGGAATCAGCACTCCTACGAGCAGGAGTAATATATAGAATCTATTTTTCATACGGTTTTGTTACCTACATAGGTTTAAATCTTCACTATGACTATAACAAAACGAAAAAGTTTAATCGCGATTAAAAAATTTTTTTCACTTTATAAAATGAGCCTTAAAAAAATCCCATCCTTCGGCAATGGATGTATTACATTCAATTCTCACTAAGAAAATTAACGCGTCAGAGTAGATTTATATTTATTTAACAATTGGGGGGTAAATAGAGGATGTCTTTACTATATTTGCAACATAATCCTAAAACTCAAACAATATGAAAAAAACACTATTCACCTTGGCAATAATCATTGCTATGCTATCAGCCACTCTATGTGCAAATGCTCAAATTAAATTGGTACACACATTTGATGGTCACGTAAACTTCAGTGCGAAAACTGCTTATGTACTTGATGCAGCTAATGGTGGCAGTTACTTTAGATTCTCAGACTTACCGGAAGGTCTTTTCTATATGGGTAAGTGGGGTAGCGGCCATACCTACACTGAGACTATTTACAACAACGACTTTACTTTAAAATCGACAAACACACACGTATTCACACCCTCCGGTGAATTTTATCCGGGTTTGGTTTACAATACTAAAAAACTCTTCAACAATGATGATAATTCCGAATATTTGGTTATAGGGTATGGAGAGAATGATATGATGAGACTTTGCCTTTTTAACGAATCCGATAAACTCATCTATGACTTTGGATACATGGGTTATGGAACCGACCATAATGGCTCATATACGGGTTTCTATAGTTGCCAAATAGACAACAAATGTTATTTTGTGGTAAAAAGATTATCGCGGAATAGTAGTTCCGATGATTATACATACACAACAGATGTATATCTCATCGACGGCGTAGATAGCACCAATGCGCCCCGAAAAGACACCAAGCAATTCACACCCTACCCCAATCCCTCTCACACTGTTATAAACCTGCCTTACAGCAGCGAATACAGAGGCAAAACAATACACATCTACAACTCGCAAGGCTCATTGATGGAGCAACTCAGCACTCCCGCCGAGAGTAATCAGATACAACTCAACATATCGAATTATCCCAAGGGTATCTACTACTATGAGATAAATGGCACATCGCAAGCCTTTATCGTAGATTGATTATCATCCACAACAACAAGAGAGTATCACTTGCTGCTACGGCCGTAAGTGATACTCTTTTTGCATCCTATATCTTTTCATAATTTAACTATAGTTATAGTATAAATATACTATCTTTGCAGTCTGAAATAACAGACAATATGAAAGATATATTTATTTTAATACGTCGCTTTGTACCTCCCTACAAGCATTACCTATTCCTCAACATATTCTTCAACATATTATCATCGGCACTCACACTATTCTCGTTTGCCTTGATAATACCCATTCTTGAAATGCTATTCAAGATAAGCGAAGCCAAGACATATACCTTTATGGAATGGGGCTCGGGCGACTTTAAGGATGTTGTCATCAACAACTTTTACTACTTTATGTCCACCCTGATAGAGCAGCACGGCCCCTCCGTATCGCTGCTGGTGTTGGGTATTTTCCTTGCTGTTGCAACAGGACTGAAAACCGGCAGTGCATACTTCAGTTCGTTCTTCCTCATACCCTTGCGAGCCGGTGTGGTGCGCGATATTCGTAACTTTGTTTACGACAAGGTGATAACACTGCCTATGGGCTTCTTCTCGTCGGAGCGAAAGGGCGATATTATGGCTCGTATGACCGGCGATACAATCGTTGTCGAGAACTCAATTATGACCTCGCTTGAGATGCTGTTCAAGAATCCCATTATGATATTGGTATGCTTGGCAATGATGTTTGCCATCAGTTGGCAACTCACCATCTTCGTACTCATCTTGCTCCCTCTCACCGGCGCTTTGATGGGCGTTGTAGGTCGCAAACTCAAGCAAAACTCACGCGAGTTGCAACAATGCTCGGGTATGATGACATCAACCCTTGAAGAGACATTGGGTGGTATGCGCATCATCAAGGCGTTCAATGCCGAGAAAAAATCTTCGGCTCGCTTTATGGCACTCAATAACAAACTATACAAATTTTCCACTCGCCTATCGCGTCGTCAATCGTTGGCACACCCTATGAGCGAGTTTTTAGGAACGACAGCCATAGCCATTGTATTGTGGTTTGGTGGCAGCCTCATTTTGTCGGGCAACAGCCACATCGATGCCGCTCAATTTATCTACTTCCTCGTTGTCTTTTACAGTATCATCAACCCTGCCAAAGACTTGTCAAAGGGTATGTACTCGATACAACAAGGATTGGCTGCTATGGAGCGTGTCGATAAACTACTCTCTACCCCCAACCCCATACAAGACCCTCAAAATCCTGTTGAGATGCCCGATATGAAACAAGGCATCGAGTATCGCAATGTTTCATTCAAGTATAAAAACGATTATGTGATAAAGAATGTAACTCTCAACATCAAGCGAGGCGAAACAGTGGCACTTGTAGGACAATCGGGCTCGGGCAAAACCACTATGGCCGACTTGTTGCCACGCTTCTACGATGTAAACGAGGGTGGTATATACATTGACGGCGTAAACATCAAAGACATCAAGGTACACGACCTGCGCGAGTTGATGGGTAACGTAAACCAAGAGGCCATACTATTTAACGACTCATTCTACAACAACATAACATTCGGTGTGAGCGATGCCACCCCCGAACAAGTGATAGAGGCAGCACGCATAGCCAACGCCCACGATTTCATAATGGAAACCGAGAATGGCTACGACACCAATATAGGCGACCGAGGCTGTCGCTTGTCGGGAGGTCAAAGGCAACGCATCAGTATAGCACGCGCCATATTGAAAAATCCACCGATTCTTATCCTCGACGAAGCAACATCGGCACTCGACACCGAGTCGGAACGTCTTGTACAAGAGGCTCTCGAAAATCTTATGCAAAACCGTACGACGCTGGTGGTGGCTCACCGTTTATCGACCATCAAGGATGCCGACCTCATCTGCGTGATGCGCGACGGCGAGATTGTGGAACGAGGCAAGCACGACGAGTTGATAGCAATGAACGGCTATTACAAGCACCTTGTCGATATGCAGAAGTTTTAAGGAAACACCCTTCATCACACCCACAATAAAAAAATGTGGCACACCGATGAACTTTATAACACCTCAATGGTTATAAGTATGTGTGTTATGTGTGTGTGATGACGGGAGACAAGGCTCCAAGAGCCGAGTTCTCCCGTTTTTTATTTGAAAATCGAACTATAGCAAATAGCACTATGACACTCTTCTCACTCATTGTTCTCGCTATCGGGTTGAGTATGGATAGTTTCGCCGTATCGCTGACAAGTGGCGTACTGATGAAACCATTTAACGCCAAGCGAGCCTGCAAATTTGCCTTCATTATGGCAGCATTTCAAGGCCTTATGCCTGTCATCGGTTGGCTGTTGGGTGTAGGATTTCGCAACTATATCACCTCTATCGACCATTGGATAGCACTTGCCTTGCTTACCTATCTGGGAGGCCGGATGATATACGAGGCACTGCAAAACGAGGAGCAAGCGTGCTTCGACCCCTGCTGCACACGCACAGCAATGAGTATGGGACTTGCCACCAGCATCGATGCAATGTCCGTGGGTATATCGCTATCGTTTCTCAATGTCGATATGTTGCAATCGGCCTTGGTGATAGGCATCACAACGTTTGTATTCTCAATAGCCGGCATATACATAGGCAAGAAAGTAGGCACTTATATGAAAAAAGGCGCCGGCATATTAGGAGGTATCATACTCATTCTCATCGGATTGAAGATATGTATAGAGCATCTGTTCTTTGCATAACACCAATCGTACGTCATAATCATCAAACACATACTTCGTAAAAATTGTTAGCGAGCCGGGAACATCCGTTTCACGCATCGTTATAAAGGGACAATAAGGATATTCCGAGATATATACGGGGATATCTGCGAGGCAATTGCAACTTTCTGCGACATATCGCCTTGTTTTTAATTTTTATTGCGTATTTTTGCACGATTTATGTATAAATATATATTTACTAACCATAAATAGGCATTATAACGAAATGAGAAGATGGCGCATAGATGACTCTGCCGAACTTTACAACATTAACGGTTGGGGCTTGAAGTATTTTTCGATTAATGAAAAAGGTCACGCCCAAGTTACGCCTCGCGAAGGTTACGCCTCGGTTGACCTACGCGAATTGATGGACGAGTTGCAGTTACGCGATGTGACAGCACCTGTACTTGTTCGCTTCCCTGATATTCTCGACAATCGTATCGAGAAGATTTCAAACTGCTTCAGACAAGCAGCCGAAGAGTATGGTTACAATGCTCAAAACTTTATTATCTACCCCATCAAGGTCAATCAGATGCGACCCGTTGTTGAGGAGATAGTAAGTCACGGTAAAAAGTTTAACATAGGTCTTGAAGCCGGCTCTAAGCCCGAGTTGCACGCTGTATTGGCCATCAACACCGACAAGAACTCACTCATCATCTGCAACGGCTATAAAGACGAAGCCTATATCGAATTGGCATTATTGGCTCAAAAGATGGGTCGTCGCATATTCCTCGTTGTTGAGAAACTCAATGAGTTGAAAAACATTGCCGAAATAGCCAAACGATTTAAAGTACAACCCAATATAGGTATTCGCATCAAACTTGCAAGTGCCGGCAGTGGTAAGTGGGAAGAATCGGGTGGCGACGGTAGTAAATTCGGTCTTAACTCAAGCGAGTTGCTTGAGGCACTCGACTTCTTGCGTTCACGCAAGATGACCGACTGCTTGCGCTTTATTCATTTCCACATCGGTAGCCAAATCACCAAGATACGCCGCATCAAAAACGCCTTGCGCGAGGCATCACAATTCTATGTACAGTTGCAACAGATGGGCTTCAACATCGAGTTTGTTGATATAGGTGGTGGACTCGGTGTGGACTACGACGGCACACGTTCATCGTCGAGCGAGAGCAGTATGAATTACTCAATACAAGAGTATGTCAACGACTCGGTATCGACATTGGTCGATGTTTGTACTAAGAACAATCTACCCCAGCCCAATATCATAACCGAGAGTGGTCGATCACTTACGGCTCATCACTCGGTACTCATATTCGAAGCACTCGAAACGACATCGCTCCCTATTTGGGATGACAAAGAGAAACTTGCCGAGGATGCACACGAATTGGCTCGCGAACTTTACGATATATGGGACAATATGAACACGCCTCGCCTGCTCGAAAGTTGGCACGACGCACTACAGATACGCGAAGAGGCACTCGACCTTTTCAGCCTCGGACTGCTCGACCTCAACACACGCGCCATTATCGAAAAGTTGTTCTGGTCTATTGCACGCGAGGTAAACCAGATGGCAATGGATATGAAACACGCACCCGAAGAGTTGCGCAAGATACAACGTATGTTGCCCGATAAGTACTTCTGTAACTTCTCACTCTTCCAATCGTTGCCCGACTCGTGGGCTATCGACCAAGTGTTCCCCATTATGCCTATAGGCCGCCTCGATGAACGCCCCGACCGTACGGCTACGTTGCAAGACATTACTTGCGACTCGGACGGTAAGATAGCCAACTTCATATCGAGCAACGGAGCATCGACATCACTCCCTGTACACAGCGTAGGCAAAGAGCCTTATTATATAGGTGTATTCCTTGTAGGTGCTTACCAAGAGATATTGGGCGATATGCACAACCTCTTTGGCGACACCAATGCCGTACACATCAGCGTTTACAAAGACCGTTATGAGATAGACCAAATCATCGATGGCGAAACGGTTGCCGAGGTACTCGACTATGTACAATTCTCACCCAAGAAACTTGTACGCAGTGTCGAAACTTGGGCTACAGCATCAATGAAGGCCGGTATCATTACACCCGAGGAGGGTCGCGAATTCCTCTCAAACTATCGTTCGGGATTGTACGGATACACCTACCTCGAGCGTGATTAATCAACCACAGCATAGCAAGTTAGTCCCTCTGTCGATAAGTGACCGTAGGACTAACTTCTTTTATATATAATCACCCTATAACTACATCGACTGTGCGCTACTTCTTATACTTTGCATACGACGGCACAAACTACCACGGCTGGCAGGTACAACCCAATGCCATCACCGTACAATTGCGACTTGAAGAGGCTATGCAAACTCTTCTGCGACAACCTACACCCGTAACAGGTGCAGGGCGCACCGATGCCGGAGTCAACGCCCGACTGATGGTGGCACACTTCGACACCCCCACAGCACTGCCCGACCCCGACGCTTTTGCCGATCGCCTCAATCGCCTACTGCCTACCGACATAGCCGTATATCGATGCGTACCCGTCAACAGCGAGGCGCACGCACGTTTCGATGCTACATCGCGCACTTACAAGTATTATGCCATCGACCACAAGTCGCCCTTTGCCGAACGATATGCTTGGCGTTACCGTGGCACACTCGATTACGAGGCAATGAACAAGGCTGCCGAGAAACTGTACGACTATACCGACTTTACATCGTTCAGCAAGTTGCACACCGATGTCAAGACCAACAACTGCCGCGTTACCCACGCCCGGTGGGAGAAAGAGGGCGAAGGATATACGTTTACCATCACAGCCGACCGTTTCCTACGCAATATGGTGCGTGCCATTGTGGGTACTCTCGTAGAAGTGGGACGACACAAAATCACCATCGAGGAGTTTTGTGCAATTATTGAAGGGAAAAATCGTGGACTTGCAGGAACATCTATGCCGGGCAAGGCTCTGTTCTTGCACGATGTAACATACCCCGAATCTACTTTTATCGTAAACACCCTGTAGTATGTGGCTGTCACTCGCATTCCTGTCGGCGTTGTTATTAGGAGCATACGACACTTGTAAGAAGTCGGCCTTGTCAAACAATGCCGTTATTCCCGTGTTGCTGCTCAACACGCTCTTCTGCTCACTACTCTTTTCGCCACTTATCATCCTATCGGCAGCAGCACCCGACGCAATACGCGACACCATATTTTATGTACCACCTGCCGACCTGCGCACACACTTGTACATCTTCCTCAAGTCGTGCATCGTACTATCATCGTGGTTGTTTGCCTACTTTGCCACCAAGCATCTGCCCATCACGATAGCAGCCCCCATCAAGGCATCACAACCCATACTCACACTTGTAGGCGCAATGCTATTCTTTGGCGAGGTACTCAACGTGTACCAATGGATAGGTGTGTGCATAGCCATTATAGCCTTCATACTGCTGTCGATATCGGGCAAGAAAGAGGGCATCAACTTCGGGCATAATATATGGATAGTTTTCATAGTGCTTGCCACCATTACGGGTGCTATGAGTGGACTTTACGACAAATACCTGATGTCGCACGGCTTTCATCGTATGACGGTATTGGTATGGTACTCATATTATCAATTGGCACTGATGCTTATCATAGCATTGCTGCTATGGTATCCCAAACGCCGACAAACGACACCCTTCGTATGGCGCAAGAGTATCTTCTTCATTTCACTGTTTCTTGTATGCGCCGATTTTGTCTATTTCTACGCCTTGAGTTACCCCGACTCTATGATTTCGATAGTATCGATGGTACGTCGCAGCAGTGTTGTTGTCAGTTTCACTGCCGGAGCCATTCTTTTCAAAGAGAAAAATATTCGCAGTAAAGCCATCGACCTATTGCTGGTAATGCTGGGTATGTTGTTCCTATACTTGGGAACACGATAATAAACAAATAGAATGTGAGGTATGGCAATTTTGTTGTATATTTGCAATACCAAAATTTTATAATATGATACACTTAACACCTTATGGAGGATTGGCAAACAGAATGAGAGCCTTGAATGCCGCTATCGAATTTGCCCAAACCATCAATCGTCCACTCGTTGTTATATGGTTCAAAAACCCCGAACTCAACGCAGCCTACGACGACCTATTTACCCCCCCCAATTAGTTGATTTCCAAAACATTACAATCAAAACAGGTAACTTTGCAGACCGATTTATATACCAATCGCCACGCAAGCACAATCTATGGCTGCCCGGTATCACAAGACACCTCAAATTCGACACATACATTTATCCTTCGAGGTTTATCGAACTGCGCAGTAATGACACCCTGAAAGATTGCATCAGAAACAGCAAGCGCGTATTTATAGAGAGTTGCTACGAATTTGGAGATTACTACTCCTCTCTATCAAAAAATTTCATTCCTCAACCCGACATTCTCACTGCTGTAGATAATTTTGTAGCAAAAAATTTCTCATCAACTACCATTGGCATACACATTCGCCGCACCGACAATATTATGTCTATCAAGAAGTCGCCACTACCACTCTTTATAGATGCAATGCATAAAGAGATTGAGAAATGTGCCGATACCAAGTTCTACATCGCATCGGACGATGAAAAGACCAAAGAAGAACTCAAACAAATCTTCGGCAATAGGATATTAACCATCCATACCGATTGCAACAGAAACAGTCTTAACGGAATGAAAGAGGCCGTAAAGGAGATGTGGATACTCTCACGCACAACAAAAATATATGGCTGTTTCTACAGCACATACCCCATCATAGCATCAAAATTGACCAATATCCCTTTAGAAATTTTGCAAATAGACTGACCGTATTAGTCTATATCTATTATTTCTCAAGGTTGTTTCTACAAAATAAGTAAAATGGATTTTTTAGCCTCATAAAAAAATAATTGTTTAGGAAAACATCGTTGCACATAAGCATTATAATCATTACTTTTGTTACGAAAAATATCGAACTACTATATGAAGCATATAATATATATTGTGGGAGTTATCCTGCTTGGTATGGCCAACGTATCGGCGCAGAGCGTAGCCGACGTATGGCAGAAACTCCCACGCAACCTACACACCACCATCGATAGTGTGGCACGACTTGATATGATAGACCTATATCGAGCCGGTATGACTGCCACAGCCCCCACCCTTATGGGCGACACAGCGCAACTCACAACCTTGAGCGACAACTACTTGCTGTTGCGCACATCAAAAGCAAGCACGATGCAGATAAAACTCATAAAACTCAAGAAGAAAACCATCTACGCCATCATCACTACCGTGGAAGGCCCTGCCCCAAACAGCCACATCGACCTATACAACGAGGAGTGGGAAACAATACCACTTAAAAAATACATCAAACTCCCCACAGTCAATGACTTTATATCCGTTGACAACCCATCGGCCAATATCAGACAAGAGATAGGCAAGAGCATCGTTATACCCACCATACAATATACGATGAACGACAGCACCAACGACATAACAGCCCTACCCTCGTTTATGCAAACACTCGACAAGGAGAGTCGCGAGCGCATAATGCCACACATACAATCCTCCATAAAACTGCAGTGGAACGGCAAGAAATGGAAGTAAATAATAGGATATACCCTACAACTACACAAAACTTTACCATAAAAGCATCGCCACATCAGTTTTTTTAGTACCTTTGCACATCGAACATTTTCAACTAATTTATATAAAAATGGTAAGTTACAAAGATTTAGGTTTAGTGAACACCCGCGAGATGTTCCGTAAAGCAATGGATGGTAAGTATGCTATCGCTGCATTCAACTTCAACAATATGGAGCAAATGCAAGCCATCATCCAAGCTGCAGTAGAGTGCCAATCACCCGTAATACTCCAAGTATCGAGTGGTGCGCGCAAGTATGCCAACCAAACACTCCTTCGCTATATGGCTCAAGGAGCCGTAGAGTATGCCAAAGAACTCGGTTGCGCAGTACCCATCGCATTGCACCTCGACCACGGTGATACATTCGAACTCTGCAAGTCTTGTGTTGATATGGGCTTCTCGTCGGTAATGATTGACGGCTCACACCACTCATACGACGAAAACGTAGAACTTACTCGTCGTGTAGTAGAATATGCACACAAGTACGATGTAACAGTAGAAGGTGAGTTGGGCGTATTGGCAGGTGTTGAAGATGACGTTTGCGCCGAGCACCACACATACACTCGTCCCGAAGAGGTTGAAGACTTCCTCGCCAAGACAGGTGTTGACTCACTCGCTATCTCAATAGGTACTTCACACGGTGCTAACAAATTCCGTCCCGAGCAATGCACTCGCAACGAAGAAGGCATCCTCGTTCCTCCTCCCCTACGCTTCGACATCCTCGAAGAAATCGAGAAACGCATCCCCGGCTTCCCCATCGTATTGCACGGTTCTTCAAGCGTTCCCCAAGACAAGGTTGCTATCATCAACCAATACGGTGGCGCATTGAAAGATGCCATCGGTATTCCCGAGGAGCAACTCCGTCGCGCAGCAACATCATCGGTATGTAAAATCAACATCGACTCTGACGGTCGCTTGGCTATGACTGCTGCTGTTCGCGAGGTATTCGCTACCAAACCCGCCGAGTTCGACCCCCGCAAATACCTCGGTCCTGCTCGCGATTCACTCAAAGAACTCTACAAGCACAAACTTGTTAACGTTCTTGGTAGCGCAGGTAAAGCATTCTAAAAAAACAGAATCATACCATAAACGAGAGGCAACCCCACAAGGAGTTGCCTCTCTATTTATATATGTGTAATACTATTAACGGAAACGCACCATCTGCCCGGCCTCTCTTATCGACCTTGCCCAATAATTGCGCAACCCGAAACCTCCGGCCTTACCTATAACATTCTCCACTCCCAATATCGTACGCGATGCAATATCAAACATCACTACATCGTAATAACCCTCGGCCATAGGCTTATCCAACAGTCGCGCCACAATAACAATACCCGTACCCTGTGTATCGCTCAACGAATAAGACGCAACCAATGCATCGATATCAAGAGGTAACAACTCACGATCATAAGTATGTATGTCGTAATAGTCGAATTGCGAGTTATGCCTCAACATATCCGATACCTTGATATACATAGGCAGGTACACCATATTATCGATGAATATTTATCAGCCTCATTGACAAACAACAAGTTGATGCGCTGAAACGCCTCGCAAAACTCCTCAACATCGTGGTCATCAAACAGCACCTTGACAACCGAGAAATCTACACCATAGAAGATAACAGGCTCTTGCAAATCATAGTTTGCATCTTGCGCATACAAGGAGAGGCAAGAACCCAAAATAGAGATGATTAAAATTGAAATTACACGCATAGCAAAAAGATTTATGTAATCGAGCAAACATTTCGTCACACCATTTGTTGGTATGACAACTACAAATATAATACAAATAAAAAAGAAGACAAAATAAAAGATGCGCCTCAATCTATTAAAAAATTGGTAATGAAATTCATACAATAAAAAATCATAGCAGCAGAAAAAAATGTTGCACAATACACAAACACACATACACAACGAGTTAACACCTTGAATAAAGTTTAATTTTCAGAATTACTAATAAATATCTGTACAAAGAGTTGACAAATACCGATTATTTTTCTTACCTTTGCGCAGTTTTTTAAAGATGTATCAGCCTTGGGAAAGTTTACAGAATATAAACTATCGCTCAAAACAATGCCTATAGGTCACTCCGAGGCATTTGAGTACAGGCTCGACAACGAGTTCTTTGCAAACATAGATGGACCCGAAGTACAACGCGGAAAGGTAGATGTAACACTCGACGTGAAGCGAACAGCCACCGTATTTGAGTTGAAATTTCATCTTTCGGGCGTTATATACATCCCCTGCGACCGTTGCCTCGACGATATGGAGCATTTCATCGACACCGATGAAGAGTTATTCATCAAGTTGGGACACGAATACATAGAGGAAAGCGACAATATGCTCACCATCCCCGAGAATGATGGCGAACTGAATGTGGCTTGGTTTCTCTATGAATTTATCGCGCTTACCATCCCTATCAAGCACGTTCACCCCTACGGAAAGTGCAACAAAGAGATGAGCGAGAGGTTGCAAAAAATGAGTGCCAAGCGCATCGATGATGATGACGACATAGAAGAAGATATGCCCGACTTTATCGATGATGCCACCACGCAAGAGGAGGAACAACCCACCGACCCTCGCTGGGATGCACTCAAAAAACTGAAAAGATAATAATTAAATATATAGTAAAATGGCACATCCTAAAAGAAAACAGTCAAAGACAAGAACAGCCAAGAGAAGAACTCACGACAAGGCTGTAGCCCCCACATTGGCCATTTGCCCTAACTGCGGCGCTTGGCACGTTTACCACACTGTATGCGGCGAATGCGGCTACTATCGTGGTAAGTTGGCTATCGAAAAAGAGGCTGCTGTTTAATTAACAGACTCAGCCAAAGGCTAATGCCCTAAAAATTTTTAGGGCATTTTTCTTATTAATACTAATAGTTGAAAAACGCAATTAATTTTGTTTCAACTAACAACATACAACTATGCTTAGAGCAAAAATTACAGGTATCGCATCGTACGTTCCCGATGACATCCTTACCAACGAAGAGTTGGCACAGATGGTGGACACAAGCGATGAATGGATTACCACCCGAGTAGGTATTAAGGAAAGAAGAATACTTCGAGAAGTAGGTACAGGATCATCAGATTTGGGCGCTCGCGCTGTAAAAGCACTTATCGAAAAGACCGGTGTAAAACCCGAAGATATAGAAGTCATCATCTGCGCAACCTCCAATCCCGACTATCGTTTCCCCTCGACAGCCTCGATTATTGCCGAGAAAGTAGGCATCAAGACCACTTACGGCTACGATATTCAGGCCGCTTGTGCCGGCTTCTTGGTAGCATTGCAAGCCGGTGCAGCATACATACAAGCCGGCTTATACAAGAAAGTTGTTGTAGTTGCCGCCGAGAAGATGTCGTCGATGATCAATTACAAAGATCGCAACACTTGCCCTCTCTTTGGCGACGCAGCAGCCTGCGTATTGCTTGAACCCACCGATGAGCAAATAGGCGTTATCGACTCGGTATTCCACACCGACGGTATAGGCCTGCCCCACCTCGTTATGACCGGTGGCGGCTCGGTACGCCCTGCATCACACGCAACCATCGACAAGGGCGAGCACTATGTATATCAAGACGGACGTTTCGTATTCAAGCACGCTGTAGCCGATATGATTTCGTCATCGGATGCCGTAATGCATCGCAACAACCTCACTATCGACGACATCGACTATGTCATACCTCATCAGGCCAACCTTCGCATCATCGAGGCCATAGCCGAGCGTTTCAATATTCCCGAGGAGAAGTTGCTGATAAACATCGGTCACTACGGCAATACAAGTGCCGCATCAATACCCTTGTGCCTTGCCGAGTTTGAAAGCAAGTTTAAGAAAGGCGATAAATTTATCCTTACCGCCTTCGGTGCCGGCTTCACTTGGGGAGCAGTGTACCTCACTTGGGCTTACGACGCAAAATAACAACTACACATAGCACAAAAGCGCACTCACACAAGTGAAGTGCGCTTTTGTGCTGTTTTATATCACTTAAAATTGTCATTATTCGCACTTTTTACTATATTTGTAACCAAATAGAATAATATGCACAAATCGGGATTTGTAAATATCGTAGGAAACCCCAATGTGGGCAAATCGACACTGATGAACTCGTTGGTAGGCGAGCGCATCTCAATCATCACATCCAAGGCGCAGACTACACGCCACCGTATTATGGGCATTGTCAACACCGATGATATGCAGATTGTATATTCCGACACCCCCGGTGTACTCAAGCCCAACTACAAGTTGCAAGAGTCGATGCTCGGTTTTTCACAATCGGCACTTATCGATGCCGACATACTGCTATACGTTACCGATACGGTAGAAACACCCGACAAGAATGCCGAGTTCCTCAATCGAGTAGCACAAGGTAACACCCCTGTTATTGTCATAATCAATAAGATAGACCTGCTCAAGGGACAAGCCGACTTGGAGACCTTGGTCGATAAATGGCACGAACTGCTGCCCAAGGCCGAGATTATACCCATCTCGGCAATGTTGCGTTTCAACATCGACAACCTACTCAAGCGCATACAGGAATTACTACCCCCTTCGCCCCCCTTCTTCGACAAAGACGCCCTCACCGACAAGCCGGCACGTTTCTTTGTCAACGAGATAATACGCGAAAAGATACTACTCACCTACGACAAGGAGATACCTTACGCCTGCGAAGTAGCCGTAGAGTTATTCAAGGAGAGCGACAAGCGCATTGAGATATCGGCAGTAATATATGTCGAGCGCGACTCGCAGAAGGGTATCATCATAGGCAAGGGAGGTGCAGCCCTCAAGCGCGTAGGCACATTGGCACGCAAGGATATTGAGGCGTTTTTCGACAAGCAGGTATATCTGCAACTATATGTCAAGGTAGAAAAAGACTGGCGCAACAGAGAGAACAAATTGCGCAGTTTTGGATATGTAAACGATTAAATAAACAACCCAAATAATATCAAAATATGGGAAACATAGTAGCCATCGTAGGACGCCCCAATGTGGGTAAATCGACACTCTTCAATCGACTCACACAGTCGCGCCAAGCCATTGTCAACGAAACGGCAGGCACTACTCGCGACCGTCAATACGGCAAGGTAGAATGGGGAGGTCGCGAATTTTCAATAATCGACACCGGAGGTTGGGTAGTCAACTCGGAAGATATTTTTGAAGAGGAAATAAACAAACAAGTATCTATCGCCATCGATGAGGCCGACGTCATATTATTCGTAGTAGATGCCATCAACGGTGCAACCGACCTCGACGACCACGTTGCATCCATCCTGCGACGCGCCAAGAAGCCCATTATACTCGTTGCCAACAAGGCCGACTCCAATCAGTGGATATACAACTCGGCAGAGTTTTACGCCTTTGGTTTGGGCGACCCCTACTGCGTTTCGGCCATCAGTGGCAGTGGCACAGGCGAGTTGCTCGACGAGATTGTAAGCAAGTTCTCAAAAGAGTACGAAGAAGAGATAGAGGTAGAGATACCCCGATTTGCCGTCGTAGGTCGCCCCAATGCCGGAAAATCATCTATCATCAATGCCTTTATCGGCGAGGAACGCAACATCGTTACCAACATAGCCGGCACAACACGCGACTCGATATACACACGATACAATAAGTTTGGTTTCGACTTCTACTTGGTCGATACAGCCGGTATTCGCAAGAAAGGCAAAGTAACCGAAGACCTCGAATACTACTCGGTAATACGCTCGATACGCGCCATCGAAAACTCCGACGTGTGTATATTGATGATTGATGCCACAAGAGGTATCGAAGGTCAAGACCTCAACATCTTCTCGCTCATACAGAAGAACCGTAAGGGTATCGTCGTGTGCGTCAACAAATGGGACCTTGTGGAAGACAAGTCAAATGCCGCCATCAAGACATTCGAAAACGCCATACGCGAGCGTTTGGCGCCCTTTACCGACTTCCCCATCATCTACACATCGGCACTCACCAAGCAACGCATCTTCAAGGTGTTGGAAACAGCCGCCGAGGTGTATAAGAATCGCAAACGTTTAGTTCCCACATCGAAACTCAACGAGGTTATGCTGGCTGCAATCGAGGCATATCCACCCCCAGCAACAAAGGGCAAGTATGTAAAGATAAAATACATCACAATGCTCAAGGAGGCACAAATACCCTCGTTTATATTCTTCTGCAACCTGCCACAATGGGTTAAAGAGCCATACAAACGCTATCTTGAAAACAAGATACGCGAAAATTGGTGCTACACAGGAACACCTATTAACATTTTTATGAGAGAGAAATAAGCGCAAAAAATAGGAAAAACCACATAAAGCCTATATCTTTGCGCCCGATAGAAATACAAACTAAATCAAATATTTACTTAATCTAAAAAAAACACTTATGTCACAATCTTTAATTTTGTTTGCCGTGTTGGTAGTGGTAATACCTTTCTTGGTATTCTATGTCATCAAAGCACGCAAGGAACACCCCAAAGGCCTTATTTCGGCAGCACTTGCCAATATGGGCGAGCGTTTCGGATACTACATTATGAACGCTGTGTTGCTACTCTTCCTCTGTTCTAAATTCGGTATCAGCGACGACGCAGCCGGCTGGATTTACGCAGTATTCTATTTCTTGATTTATGTATTGAGCCTCCCCGGTGGTATGATTGCCGATAAGACTCAAAAATACAAAGGCACTATCATTTCAGGTTTGTTATGTATGGCCATCGGTTACATACTCTTGTCTATCCCCGTATTCGCCGAGAATACAGGTGGTGTATCTTGGGTACTCGTATTTACTTGTGTAGCCCTGCTCATCATAGCATTTGGTAACGGTCTTTTCAAAGGTAACTTGCAAGCCATCGTAGGTCAAATGTACGACAACTTCGAGGCTGAAGCAGCCAAGAAAGGCCCCGAAGCATTGGCTTTGGCTAAATCGAAACGCGACAGTGGTTTCCAAATCTTCTACGTATTCATCAACATCGGTGGTGTTATCGCGCCCTTCGTTGCTCCTTTGTTGAGAGAGTTCTGGTTGAAGACCAAGGGTTTGCTCTACAACTCCGACCTACCTCGTTTGTGCCATATGTACAACGACAATGCAGGCAATATGTCGGCTACCGATATGGAAAACCTCAACACACTTGCCGCTAACGTTGGTCACACAGGTGCCGTAGATGCTACATTCTGCGCCAACTACCTCGAAACATTCAACACAGGTGTACACCTCTCATTCATCGCATCGGTAGCAGCAATGCTTATCTCTCTCACAATCTTTATGCTTGTGATGAAATCATTGCCCACACCCGTTAAGAAAGAGAAAAAAGCCGTTGAAGTATCGGCCGAAGAGAAAGCAGCCGACGCTAAAGAGGTTAAACAACGTCTTATGGCTCTCTATGCCGTACTTGGTGTTGCCGTATTCTTCTGGTTCTCATTCCACCAAAATGGTCAATCACTCTCGGTATTCGCTCGCGACTTCGTTGCTACCGACTCTATCGCACCCGAGATTTGGCAATGTATCAACCCCTTCTTTGTAATCGTGTTGACACCCATTATTATGTGGATATTTGGTAGTCTTGCCAAGAAGAACAAAGAGATTTCTACTCCTCGTAAGATTGCTATCGGTATGTTCATCGCTGCTTGCGCTTACATCTTCCTCACCATCGTTGCTATGGTACAAGGTTATCCCTCGGGCGAAGAGTTCAAGAGCCTGACCGATGCTGCCAAGATTGCAATGAAATCGAGCCCTGCAGTGCTCATTCTCACTTACTTCTTCCTCACCGTAGCCGAGTTGTTCATTTCACCCCTCGGTTTGTCGTTCGTGTCGAAGATTGCTCCCAAGCACTTGCAAGGTATATGCCAAGGTTTGTGGTTGTCGGCTACCGCTATCGGTAACCTCTTCATCGCCCTTGGTGTTACAATGCTCAATACATTCCCCCAACAATGGATGTGCTGGGCTGTATTTGCCGGCTTCTGCCTCATCTCGATGGCTGTAATGTTGGGTATGCTCAAGTGGCTCGAAAGAATCACTCAATAAGAGATAAATCTTATTTAATACTACCTCAAGGGGCTGTGTCAGAAACGACACAGCCTCTTGTCGTATTATACCTACAACCCAAGCACTACAGCAGCCACAGCACAAGCACATTATAATACATCTTAAATATATCATTGGGGTTATTGGAACGTCTTGCAATATTTTGTAATTTTGCACGCCTTTATTGCAAGAGAATGAATACTTATCAAGTACATACATTACCCAACGGCCTGCGCATAATACACATCCCCCACACAGGCAATGTGTCGTATTGTGGCTTTATAGTCAATGCCGGCACACGCGACGAGCGTGCCGATGAGTACGGCTTGGCACACTTGGTAGAACACACCATTTTCAAAGGCACATCACATCGCAAGGCCTACCACATACGCAATCGAATGGAGGTGGTCGGAGGCGAATTGAATGCCTATACATCGAAAGAGGAAACGGTAATTTACAGCATCTTTCCATCGGCCTACCAAGCACGAGCAATGGAACTATTGGGCGACTTGGTAGCCAATGCATCATTCCCCGAGAATGAATTTGACAAGGAGCGCGAAGTGGTTATCGAAGAGATAGAGATGTATCGCGACACTCCCTCGGAACTGATATACGATGAGTTTGAAAACAGACTCTTTGCCAATCACGCTTTAGGTCACAACATATTGGGCACACCGGCCGATCTTGCCGCCATAACACCCGAGAAGGCTCGCAAATTTGTATCGCGACACTACACCACCCGACAAATGGTATTCTTCTCGTTGAGCAATATGCCCTCGGAGCGCGTAATGAAACTTGCCGAACGTTACTTCTCGGCACTTGTCGATAGCGAAAACATTCAACAACGCGAAGCCCCCACAACCCAGCCCCGATTTGCCGAGCGCATATCGTGCGACACTCACCAAGCACACGTTGTGTGGGGACGGCGCACTTACGACCTCTATGACAAACGCCGGCTTCCTATGCTGCTGATGAACAACATATTGGGAGGCCCCGGCCTTAACAGTCTGCTCAACGTGGCTCTGCGCGAACAGCGAGGTTATGTATATACAGTAGAGTCGTCGATTACCAACTATACCGATACGGGCGTCTTCTCGCTCTACTTTGGCACCGATGTACGCTATGTCGATAAGTGCTTGCAACGCATTCGCAGTGTATTCGACACCTTGCGTAAGGACTACTTCACACCGTCGCGATTAGCCGCTGCCCAAAAGCAATATTTAGGTCAACTTATGGTGGCCGAGGACAACAACGAAGGCTTGTCTCTTGCATTAGGCAAGGCATATCTGCGCCACGGCTCGATACTATCGGCCGAAGAACAAACCCGTCGCATAGAAGCCATTTCGGTCGATATGATGCAACAAGTAGCCGAAGAGATGCTCGATGCCGATAATTGGTCGTTATTGGTATTCCAACCTTGAAAACAAATCGTAATATGAAGATAGGAAACGTAGATTTGGGATTACAACCGGTGCTATTGGCACCAATGGAAGATGTCACCGACACATCATTTCGCCTGCTATGTAAGGAGTTTGGCGCCGATATGGTATATACCGAGTTTGTCAGCGCCGATGCCTTGGTACGCAGCATAGAAGCCACCCGACGCAAGTTGCACATCTGCGATGAGGAACGCCCCGTTGTGATACAAATATACGGTCGCTACATAGAGTCGATGGTAGAAGCAGCCCGACTATGCGAGGAGGCTCGCCCCGATATAATAGATATAAACTTTGGCTGTCCGGTTAAGAAAGTTGCCGGCAAAGGAGCCGGAGCCGGTATGTTGCGCGATGTACCCAAGATGCTCGAGATAACACGCGCCGTCGTCAATGCCGTAAAGACACCCGTAACGGTAAAGACCCGACTGGGCTGGGATTGCGAATCAAAGATAATCGTAGGACTTGCCGAGCAACTGCAAGATTGTGGCATCGCCGCTCTTGCCATACACGGCCGCACACGCAGTCAGATGTACACCGGCGAGGCCGATTGGACCTTGATAGGCGAGGTAAAGAACAACCCCCGAATGCACATTCCTATAATAGGTAACGGCGACATCACTACACCACAACGCGCCAAGGAGTGCTTCGACCGTTACGGCGTAGATGCCATTATGGTAGGACGTGGCTCGATAGGTGCGCCTTGGATATTCAAGGAGATAAAACACTACCTGCACACCGGCGAGGAACTGCCCACAATGACCGTTGCCGAGCGAATGGCTGTTATACGTCGCCAACTACAAGAGAGCGTGGCACGCCTCGACGAGCGTCGTGGCATCACCCACATACGTCGCCACCTTGCCGCAACACCACTGTTCAAGGGGATACCCAACTTTCGTGACACGCGCATAGCAATGCTACAGGCATCTACAATGCCCGAGTTGCTCGCAATACTGCATCGTGTTGAAACCGAGATATTGAGTGAATTGCAATAATAAAATCGCTGCTTAACTACTCTATTTGCAGGGTCGAGAACGAACTGCCGTAACCCAATGATTGGTATAAATAATCTTGGGACATAAACTCATATTGAGGATTGACAACAAACGTACCCTTATCGTTGATAAAGCCCCATACAGTACCCGTCTTAACGGCTGCACAACCATCTACAAAAGGGTACGCCTCGGTAAATTGTCGCTTTATCACAACCTTGCCACTGCGATTGACATACCCCCATTTTCCTCTTATCTTGACAGGCGCAAGGTCGGCATTACCAAAGGGACGCACCTCCTCAAACTGTGTTGCTATGGCTATAGTTCCTTTTTCATTGCACCAACCCCAACCCTGCTCGGAGCGTACCATTATCCACTCATTATCGGGCATAGCCTTGTCGAAAGCAAGTTGCTGCATCTCATCGCCCTTACGATTTATAAGCCGATATTGTTTTTCATCTTTGACAAGAGCCATACCGTTATCGTGGAAGGGATACGCCTCTTGATATCGATAAGGAATTACCACCTCACCTTTCAAATTGATATACCCCCATAAACCTGTCGCGTTATCTTGTACAGCCGATAAGCCCAGCCTGAAATCCCTTACATCACGATACTGTGCTTTTATCTTTTCATTTCCGTTTTTATCAAGGAATCCCCACAAATGCACACCCTTTTTCGTCATACAATAAGCAGCGTGTCCTTCGTGATACACACGAACATTGCAAATATCTCGCAATGAAATCTTTACATCACCCCTATCATTAATAGCACTCGGCATATTGCCACGCTTCATCACCCACGCCAACCCCTCGCTGAATACAGTGGTTTTATCGTAAACGGCAGGCAGACACACCTCACCCTTACGATTGACAAAGCCCCACAAACCCTCAGGGGTTTGAGCAGCAGCCAAGTCGCTGTAATATAACGATATATTGGTAAACTGTTGCGAAAAAACAGGCTCATCGCCATAGGTAATGCAATGGCAACTATCATCGGCAAAAACCAAGAGATAACCCGTCTGGGGTTGGTAGGCACTTTCATTATTTCCACAGGCGCATAAAAGCGCAATAAAGATGCCCAAAATGAAGGGATAAAATCGGCTGTTCATAATGTTTGATTGCTTATTGCACAAAGTTAATAATTATCGTATAAAAAATGTGATTTAGGGCGAAAAAAAGTAGTTTTACATAGACAGCGATAGAATGTTTTTTGCTAACTTTACGCGAAAATAGCGAATTATAGGCACATCAAGACAAACTTCTATGCAAACACCTGTATATCATATACCTGCACTATTTGAAGAGTGTATGTCGGGGCTTGAAATAAAGCCCGACGGCAAGTACATCGACGTGACCTTTGGTGGAGGTGGACACTCGCGAGGAATACTGCAACACTTGGGAGAAACCGGACACCTATATTCGTTTGATCAAGACGAGGATGCGCAACGCAACATTATCGAAGATGAACGATTCACGTTTGTGTACAGCAACTTCAAATATTTGAAGAATTTTATGCATTACCACGGTGTTGAAGCCGTAGATGGCATCTTGGCCGACTTGGGCGTATCGTTTCATCACTTCGATGATGAAGAACGTGGCTTTTCGTTTCGTTTCGATGCCCCACTCGATATGCGAATGAACAAGCAGGCAAGCCTCACTGCAGCCGAGATATTGGCCGGCTACAGCGAGGAGAGGTTGGCACAACTATTCTCGTTGTATGGCGAGTTGCGCAACGCCCGTCGCATTGCAGCAGCCATTGTATCGGCACGCTCAAAAGGTACAATTCGCACAACAGGAGAGTTGTTGGAGTTGGTATCACCCTTTATCAATCGCAAGCAAGAGAAAAAAGAGTTGGCACAACTATTCCAAGCCTTGCGCATCGAGGTAAACAACGAAATGGATAGCCTGCGTGCTATGTTGCGCCAAGCCGTAGAGTTGCTTAAACCCGGAGGTCGATTGGTCGTTATAACCTACCATTCGCTTGAAGATCGCATAGTAAAGAACTTTATCAAAACCGGCAATGTAGAGGGTACTGTTGAGAAAGACTTTTTCGGTCGAGTACAGACACCACTACGGGCAGTAAACAACAAGGTTATCGTGCCTACCGAAGAGGAAGTTGAGCGCAATCCACGAGCGCGCAGTGCCAAGTTGCGCATTGCCGAGAAAGGAACAATGGAATGAAAAAGGAAGAGACAACAGATAAGACACCGAAAAAGGGTGACGGATTCCGAAAGACACTCGGTCGCATCCTCAACGGCAAATTCTTTCCTCGCGAGGTATTTGCCAACTATTGGGGTATTCTGCTCACCGTTGTAGCACTCTTGTTGGCCTCCATTGCACACCGCAATATGTATATGGTGCAACTCAACAAAATAAAGAAATTGGAGACACAACTGATAGATCGCACCACCGATCGCATTCTATTGGAATACAAACGTGATGAGAACTTGCGCTTGCACGAAATTTCGGAAGCAGTAGAACGCCACAAGTTACCACTCATCAGTTCGCCCGAGCCAAAGAAAGAGATTGTTGTTGAACCAATAAATGCCCCTGTAAAGAATGAAAAGTAAGAAACAGGAAAAGAGAAAAAACAAAAGCCCGTATTGGTTTGTCGAGATGGTGGCAGTCATCTTTGCCATCGCCATATTATATGCGGCAGTCAAAACAAGTATTATAGATGCTCCACATTGGAACAAGAAAGCCGAAACGATGTTGAAACTCGACTCGATACGCTTGGCTACACCTCAACGTGGCAACATACTTGCTTGCAACGGGACACCATTGGCTCAAACGGTAGCCCTTTACACCGCGTTTGTCGATTTTAAAGACCCGGGAATAGATACCACCCTCTATATCAACATAAAGCATCCACAAGGCAGTGGCATCCCCGACACGCTCAACCTTGATATGCTGTGCAGTTACTTGGCACAGAAGTATCCTGTAAAGACACAAGAGGAGTATGCGCAATATATAACCAAGAAACGCAAACAAGCGTCGAATAGTTGTGTCTTAGTTGAGGACATTACCGACTTGCAATTTAATGAACTGAAGGAGATAGCCACATTCCAGAACAAGCGCAAGGGCAAACGCACAGGACTCACTCGCATAAGAACCTACAAACGCTACTACCCCTACGACTCATTGACATCGGTAGTTCTGGGCAGGGCCACACAAGCCACAGCCGAGATGTTGGAACACAACAAGAATTACAAACGAGATGAGTGGCACGGAACATCGGGCTTGGAACGAGGCCTTGATACCTTGCTGTTTGGCAGTTACGGTACGGCACAGAAGCAACAAGAACACTGGGGTTTCGGTATGCGCGTGATAGAGCCACCCGTAGCAGGATACGATGTGGTAACCACCCTCGATATGACAGTGCAAGAGATTGCCGAGCGCAACCTGATGCATATGATGAAATCGCAACGCGCCGAGTATGGCACGGCAGTCATTATGGAAGTGGCTACCGGCGAAATACGCGCCATAGCCAATGTTGAGAGAAACAAGAATGGCAAATACACCTTCAAGACGCGACGCAACTACGCCATTACGGCCATAGAGCCCGGCTCGGTAGTAAAAACGCTATCGATGCTTATGGCGATGGAAAACGGCAATATCAACCCCAAACGCGAGTTTCACTCGGAAGGTGCAATACCCGAAATAGGTGGTTATAAAAAGATAAGTTACTATAAAAACCCGTTGACCGTCGAAGAGGTTATCATTCGCTCGGACAACCGAGGTATATGCAAGATTGTAGGCGACGTATATCGAGGCCGTTACAACGACTTTGTTCACGACATTCGCAACTCGGGAATTATGCAGACAATGGATTTGCTGCCACTGCCCGACGCCCAATCGCCTCACGTCGTGCCTATGCAATTTGAAAAACAGTGGCAATACTACTCCTATGCGCAGATGATATTCGGTTACCACAACCGATTCTCACCCGTCACAACCTTGTCGGTATATAACGCCATAGCCAATAACGGACGCCTTATGCAACCCAAGTTATTGAAATCGCTGATACGAGATGGGCAGGTTGACACCATATTCGAGCCGGTGTGTCTGAACGAACACTTCTGCACCCCCGAACACGCCCAACAATTGCGCGAAATGCTATATGGTGTTGTAAACAGCCCCATAGGTACTGCCCGAGGCATAAAAGAGGGTCGTGTAGTGATAGCAGGAAAGACAGGTACGGCAAAAGCGACTGTCGAGTCGTTCACTTACGACGCCAATGGTGTGAAACGCTACAGCGAAGATTATATCGATGGTGTGTGGCGACTCGCTTTTGCAGGATTCTTCCCATACGAAAATCCTCAATACTCTTGCATCGTAGTTGTTGACAAGCCCCGAGTCAATACGGCTTGGGCAGGTGGTGTACCGGGAGGCGTATTCCGAGCCATTGTCGAGGAGATGTACAATAGAAATTTGTTGGAATGCAGTGTTAATTATGCCTCATCCGACTCTATGCCTACCCCTCCTCGCAACGATGCAGCGCACGACTACGACAAGCACATTTACAACTATCTCGACCAACACCCGTTGCCCGACACCTCTTTCACCGAGAGAGTAGTCATAGATACCGAAACAACCAATGAGCCGGTACAATGTGAAGTACCGTCGGTTATAGGTTGGACTGCACAAGAGGCTATCTACGAATTGGAGCGATTGGGACTAATCGTAGAGTTGCAAGGTATGGGGCGAGTCGAGCGACAATCGTTGCAACCGGGGCTCCCCTTGCAGAAGGGTATGAAAATAAAATTGATATTGAAATAAAAATATAGATTATGGATATTAACAAACTACTGTCGGCTATAACAATCATCCAATCGCAAGGTAATAAACCTACTGCGATAAACGGAATAGATGCCGACTCGCGCAACATAAAGGCCGATTATGCGTTTGTGGCTGTAAGAGGCTCGCAAACCGATGGTCACCAATACATACCCAAGGCCATAGAGCAAGGTGCTACAGTTGTGATATGCGAGGATATTCCGACCGATGCACCACAAAATATCTTTTTTGTACAGGTAAAAAACAGTGCCGAAGCACTTGGCCGATTGGCATCGCGCTGGTACGACGACCCCTCGCAAGAACTTACTCTCGTAGGTGTTACCGGAACAAACGGAAAGACAACCACAGCCACGCTGTTGTATGAAATGTTCCGTCTTTTCGGCGAAAAGGTAGGACTCCTATCGACCGTGTGCAACTACATCGACCAAGAAGTTGTACCGGCTACACACACCACCCCCGACCCCATTTCGCTCAATGCCTTGTTGCGCAGGATGGTCGATGCCGGCTGCAAATATGCCTTTATGGAGGTAAGTTCACACTCGGCACATCAGCATCGCATAGCCGGATTGAAATTTGCCGGAGGTATATTCAGCAATCTTACACGCGACCACCTCGACTACCACAAGACCGTCGATGCCTATCTTAATGCCAAGAAGATGTTTTTCGATGCACTGCCGGCCGACGCCTTTGCCCTTACAAACGTTGACGACAAGGTAGGCGAAGTGATGTTGCAAAATACTCGCGCCAAGAAATATACCTACTCTTTGCGCGCTATGGCCAACTTTAAGGCGCGCATCGTCGAGAGCCGTCTTGACGGCACATCGATAGCCTTTGACGGACGCGAGGTTGAAACACACTTTGTGGGTCGTTTCAATGTATATAACCTGCTGGCAGTATATGCAGCAACCTGTCTGCTGGGACGCGACAAGGAAGATGTGCTTGTCAATATGAGTATGCTTGTGCCGGTGGCAGGTCGCTTCCAAACGATATATTCGCCTCAAGGCTATGTTGCTGTAGTCGATTACGCACATACTCCCGACGCATTGGTAAACGTACTCTCTACCCTTCGCGATGTTACCCCCAATGGTCGCATCATTACAGTAGTAGGAGCAGGAGGCAATCGTGACAAGGGCAAGCGTCCTATTATGGCACGCGAAGCAGCACGCCTGAGCGATGAGTTGGTACTCACATCCGACAATCCACGTTTTGAGAATCCCGATGATATACTTGCCGATATGCAAGCAGGACTCGACAGCGAAGCAATGAAACATACACTCTCGATAACCGACCGTCGCCAAGCCATCCGAACAGCCGTTCGATTAGCACAGAAGGGCGATGTTATACTCATAGCCGGTAAGGGTCACGAAGATTATCAAGAGATACAAGGAGTAAAGCATCACTTCGATGATTGCGAAGAAGTAAAGAAAATTTTTGCCGAATAACCCCCCGAAGAAAAAAGACTAAATTATGCTATATCACTTTTTTACCGATTTAAACATACAAATGCCCGGTGTGGGTTTGTGGAGTTACATCTCGTTCCGAGCCGGTATGGCCCTCATACTCTCACTCTTTATCGCAACGATAATAGGCAAGCGCATCATAGAACGACTCAAGATAAACCAAATGGGCGAGTTGGTGCGCAACTTGGGCTTGGAAGGCGAAAATTCAAAGAAAGGCACACCCACAATGGGTGGTATCATCATCATCATATCGATACTCGTACCCTGCCTATTGGTAGGTAAACTCAACAGCCTCTATATGGTACTGATGCTTGTTACTACAGTGTGGTTGGGCTTTTTGGGATTTGCCGATGATTATATCAAAGTAATCAAGAAAGACAAAGAGGGTATGCACGGCAAATTCAAGATAATAGGCCAAGTAGGCTTGGGTCTGATAGTAGGCATCACACTCTATTGCAGCCCCGATTTTGTCATACGCGAAAATGTAGAAGTCCCCGGCACAAGTGGCACCGAAATAGAGTATCGCCAAGAGAATGTCAAATCGACTCAAACAACAATTCCGTTTGTCAAGAACCACAACTTCGATTATGCCGACCTTGTACCCTTTATGGGTGAGCACCAAGAGACTGCCGGATGGATAATATTTATCTTGGTTATTATTCTTGTTGTAACAGCCGTATCAAACAGTGCTAACCTCACCGATGGGTTGGATGGCCTCGCCACCGGCACATCGGCCATAATAGGTGTGGCATTGGGTATATTGGCATACTTCTCGGGACACATCGAGTATGCCTCATACTTTAACATTATGTACATCCCCGGCAGTGGCGAGTTAGTGGTATTTATGGCAGCCTTCATTGGTGCCACTATCGGATTTTTATGGTACAACTCGGCACCGGCACAGGTATTTATGGGCGACACCGGCAGCCTCACTTTGGGTGGTATTATTGCAGTATTTGCCATTCTTATTCACAAAGAGTTGCTCATTCCCATTTTGTGTGGCGTATTCTTTGTAGAAGCATTATCGGTAATCATACAAACGACATACTTTAAAATCACCAAACGTCGCACCGGTGTAGGCAAACGCGTTTTTAAGATGTCGCCGTTGCATCACCATTTCCAGAAACCCGGTAATGCCGGAATCGATGCATTAATACAAAAGCCACTGAGTATCATACCCGAAACCAAACTTGTAACTCGTTTCTGGATAGTGGGTATCATATTGGCAGTTATAACATTGGTAACACTCAAGATTCGTTAAGAGAGGGAATTATGGATAAGAAAAAAATCGTAGTATTAGGAGCCGGCGAGAGTGGAGCCGGCGCTGCTGTTTTGGCTAAAGTCAAAGGTTTCGATGTATTTGTATCGGATATGTCGGTAATCAAAGACAAATACAAAGACTTGCTCAACAAGTATGACATAGCGTGGGAAGAGAAGCAACATACATACGACCGTATCATCGATGCCGATGAGGTTATAAAAAGCCCCGGCATCCCCGATACAGCCCCCCTTATTGTAGCACTTACCGAGAAGGGTACGCCCATAATTTCGGAAATAGAGTTTGCCGGTCGTTACACCGATGCCCGTATGATATGTATTACAGGTAGTAACGGCAAAACCACCACAACCCTGCTTACATACCACATTCTTAAGAGTGCCGGACTGAAGGTAGGCTTGGCAGGAAATGTAGGGCAAAGCCTTGCCCTGCAGGTAGCCACCTGCGACTACGAATATTATGTAGTGGAATTGAGCAGTTTCCAACTCGATAATATGTACGACTTCAAAGCCGATATCGCTGTCCTGCTGAACATCACTCCCGACCACCTCGATCGCTACGACCACAAGATGGAGAACTATATCGACGCCAAGTTCCGTATTACACGCAACCAAACCAACGACGATGCCTTTGTATATTGGAACGATGACCCCATTATCAACGAAAAGTTGCGCACATTGCAACTGCAATCGCGAGTATTCCCCTTCAGCGAAACACCCGAGGCCGATTCAAGAGCCTACACCAAGGATAATCAACTCGTTATAAACACCGACGAAGAGACCTTCACAATGAGCGAGAGCGACTTGGCACTACCCGGTCGCCACAATCTGTACAACTCATTGGCAGCAGGTATCTCGGCCAACCTGTTACACATCGAGAAGGAAGATATTCGCCGAGCATTGAGCGACTTCCAAGCCGTAGAGCATCGACTTGAGCCGGTTGCCACGGTGCGAGGGGTACGATTCATCAACGACTCCAAAGCCACTAACGTCAACTCTTGTTGGTACGCACTTGAGAGTATGGATACACCCGTAGTGCTTATATTGGGAGGCAAAGACAAGGGTAACGACTACAGCGAGATAGAGCAATTGGTACTCGACAAGGTGAAGGCCATCATCTGTATGGGTATAGATAACAGCAAGTTGCACGCCTTCTTCGACGGCAAAGTGCCTTATATAGCCGATGCCGGCTCGATGCAGGAGGCTGTAACATTGGCATACAATGCCGCGCAAGCCGGAGATACCGTATTGCTATCACCCTGCTGTGCAAGTTTCGACCTCTTTACCAGTTACGAGGATCGTGGCAAGCAATTTAAAACCTGCGTACGTCAACTATAATACCAAAGAGTATGGAACATATTATAACATCGAAAGTTCCTAAAAAGAAGATTAAATATACTTCCGATTGGACACTGTGGGCTTGCTACATCGTACTATGCACCGTATCGATAATAGAAGTATTCAGTGCAAGCAGCCTCGAGTTGAAGAACGGAAGCGTATATCTGCCTATCACCTCGCACGTCCAATGGTTGGTTATAGGTTTTGTCTTTATGTTCGGCTTGGAACATCTACACTATAAATGGACAAAGGTAATGATGCCTTTTGTAGCATTAGGAGCGATAGTATTGGCCGCACTTACACCCTTCATCGGCACATCGGTCAACGGAGCCATTCGCAGTATCGATATAATGGGCGTATCGGTACAGGCTGCCGAGCCTTGCAAGTTGGGTAATGCAATGGCATTGGCCTATTTCCTATCGAGATTCCAAAATCCCGACGGCTCGGGTTTGTCATCCAAGGGAGTATGGATAGGCTTGGGTATCATCGTATTATTTGTGGGACTACTCATTACGCAAGGAGGCTCCAATGCCCTGCTTGTGTTGCTGGTAGGTGGTACAATGATGATTCTTTCGGTACTGCCTCGCAAACTGATAATTGGTGGATTGATAACGTTGGTAGCCGTGATAGGTATTGCCGTTGCCGTATTTTCGTACGTTCCGTCGGAGAAGGAAACTGCTTCTACCACCACAACAACCGAAGTTGTGAAAACTAATAAACGGACATCGAAATATCTATCACGTTTCAGCACGTGGAAAAATCGTATAAAAGATTGGTTGCCCGGCTCTGTCCCCGAGTACGAAAAGCCTACAACTTATGGCTTAAACAACAACTCGCAGAAACACCACGCCTATATGGCAATAGCCAACGGCAGGGGCATAGGCGTTATTCCCGGCAACAGTCGCGAATGTTCGCGCTTGCAATTGGCATTCTCCGATTATATATATGCCATTATCCTTGAGGAGATGGGGCTGTTTGGTGGAACAATAGTTTTGCTATGTTATTTAGGCATCATCATACGAGCCTGTATGATAAGCAAGAAGTGTAAGAGTGCTTATGCCTCACTGCTCATAATGGGTATGGCGTTGGTAATATCCTATCAGGCATTCTACCATATGTGCATATCGGTAGGTGTATTACCCGTATCGGGACAACCGTTGCCCTTCATCAGTAAGGGTGGTACGTCTATTGCCATTATGAGTATAGCAATGGGTATAATGCTGAGTGTGAGCCGATATGCCGTAGAACGTACCGACTCGGAAATAAAGCCAATCGACGACGATGATGAGTTGCCCGATGACTTGAAAGCCGTAAATCCGGCCGCAGGATTCTAAAAATATAGTGCAATGAAAGAAAAACGAAATATGAGAGTATTGATAAGTGGTGGAGGTACAGGTGGGCATATATTCCCCGCTGTATCGATAGCCAATGAGATAAAATTACGTTTTCCCGATGCCGAAATCCTCTTTGTCGGAGCCGAAAGCCGTATGGAGATGGAGAAAGTACCGGCCGCAGGATATAAGATAATAGGACTGCCCGTTTACGGTTTCGACCGTAAGAACCTACTGCGCAACTTCAAGGTACTGTGGAACTTGTGCAAGAGCATAGGGATGGCTCGTAAGATTGTAAAAGAGTTCAAGCCCGATATAGCCGTAGGTGTGGGAGGCTATGCAAGTGGCCCTACCCTGTGGGCTGCATCGCGTATGGGTGTCCCTACCTTGCTGCAAGAGCAGAATGGTTTTGCCGGAGTAACCAACAAGTTGCTGGCATCGCGAGCCAATGCTATATGTGTGGCTTACGAGGGTATGGAACGTTTCTTCCCAGCCGATAAGATTGTAATGACAGGCAACCCCGTGCGTCAAGACCTCTTCAACGACACCATAAGCCGCGAGGAGGCCGTCAAATTCTTTGAATTAAACCCCGACAAGAGAGTTATTCTTGTAGTCGGTGGCAGTTTGGGGGCGCGCACCATCAATCGCGCCATAGCCGATGCGATAGAATTATTTAACGACAAAGATGTACAGTTGATATGGCAAACCGGCAAGCCGTATGACCCTACAGCCAAGGAGTTACTTGCCAACAAGCCCTGCGACAACATCAAACAGATGCCCTTCATATCGCGTATGGATATGGCGTATAAGGCTGCCGACCTTGTAATATCGCGAGCCGGAGCAAGTTCTATTTCAGAGTTGTGCCTGCTGGAGAAGCCGGTTATTTTGGTACCTTCGCCCAATGTTGCTGAAGACCACCAAACCAAGAACGCCGAAGCCCTTTCGACTCGTGGCGCAGCAATCCTTATCAAGGATGCCGATGCCCAACAACAATTGGTATCGACTGCCGTTAATCTTGTAAGCGATAAAGAACGCTTAACTACTATGTCACAATCGATAGCCGCGATGGCTCAACGCAACTCGGCTGCTCGCATTGTGGAAATTGTGTGTCGTATTGTTGAAGAAAACAAACAATGAAAAATTTAGAAGCATATAAGTCAGTATATTTTGTAGGAGCCGGAGGCATTGGTATGAGCGCATTGGTACGCTACTGCCTGTCGCGAGGCTTGCGCGTTGCCGGTTACGACCGCACTCCTACACACCTTACCGAGCAGTTACAACAAGAGGGTGCCGAGTTATTCTTCGATGAAGATGCCTCGCTCATTCCCTCATATTGCCGTTGCGCCAACGACACATTGGTTGTTTACACACCGGCTATTCCTGCCGACCATAGTGGGTTGTGCTATTTTATGAACAACCAATTCGATGTAATAAAGCGAGCGCATCTGTTAGGACTGATTACACGCTCGCTCAAGGGACTTTGTTTTGCCGGCACACACGGCAAGACCACCACTTCGAGTATGGCAGCACATATATTCAACCTGTCGAGTGTAGGAGCCAATGCCTTTTTAGGTGGAATCCTGCGCAATTACGATAGCAACCTCATTCTATCGCAAGATAGTGAATATGCTGTTATTGAGGCCGATGAGTTCGACCGTTCGTTTCACCACCTGCTGCCTTACATAGCCGTTGTAACATCGACCGATGCCGACCACTTGGATATTTATGGTACCGAGGAGGCATACCTTGAGAGTTTTGCACACTTTACCTCATTGATTCAGCCCGGTGGCGCATTGGTGATGAAGAAAGGCATCAAGATGCAACCACGCCTGCAAGAAGGTGTGCGCCTATACAGTTACTCGAAGGATGAGGGCGACTTCCACGCCGAGAATATACACATCGGCGATGGTTGCATAACCTTTGACTTTGTAACCCCCGAGGGGCGCATCAACGACATAGAACTCGGTGTACCCGTAGAGATTAATATCGAAAATGCCATAGCATCGATGGCTGTGGCGTGGTTGTGTGGCGTAGAGGCCGATGCAATGCGTCAAGGTATAGCCACTTTTCAGGGAGCCAAACGCCGTTTTGAATTCTGGTTACGCACTCCCGAGCGAGTAATGATAGATGATTATGCCCACCACCCCGATGAGTTACGCGCAAGCATACGCTCGGTAAAGGCACTCTATCCACACCGTAAGTTGAGTGTTATATTCCAGCCACACCTCTATACCCGCACCCGCGATTTTGCGCCCCAATTTGCCGAAGCCCTCTCACTTGCCGATGAGGTAATACTGCTCGACATCTATCCTGCTCGCGAAGAACCCATTGAAGGTGTTACTTCACAAATCATCTTCGATAAAATTTTATCACCTCAAAAGGAACTTTGTAGGCGTGATTTGTTGGTAGAACGGATAAAAGAGTATAACTTTGAAGTCTTATTGACATTAGGAGCCGGCGACATCGACAGACTCTTACCTCAAATATGTGAGATAGTGCAACAATAATGAAACGGATATTGAAAATATTGGCATTGATTGTGCTTTTGGCATATCTTGTTACCTCCTTTATCTTGTGGGGAAACAAAGATAGCGACATCGTATGTCAACATTTTTATATATCGGTTACAGATAGTGCCAAGAGCGATTTGATTTCGGCCGATGACCTATATGCATATATAGGCAAGGCTCATCTATCGCCACAAGGCAAACCCAAGCGCGACATCAACACAGCCGCAATAGAACGATGCGTAAGAGAAATCGACCTACTCAAGGAGGTAGAATGTTACCAAGAGGATAACGGAGATGTATATCTCAAGGTTTCGCAACGCAACCCTATTATGCGAGTATATACCGATGAAGGTAAAACATACTATATCGACGACAATGGCAAGGAACTTGCCGTTGACACAATGTATGTCGATTATGTACCGTTGGTAACAGGTTATGTAGATGACACACTATCGGCACAGATGCTTATACCCCTTATCGAGTACATTACAGGACACGACTTTTGGCGTGCGCAAGTAACACAAATAGCCATTACGCCTCAACACGAGGTACTGTTGCATCCTCGCGTGGGCGACCAAGTGTTGGCCTTGGGCAGTTTGGATAATTACGAAAATAAGATGCGCGCCCTACTTGCTATCTACGAACAGATAATACCCCAAGTGGGCTGGAATGTTTACGACACTATATCGGTCAAGTACAAAGACCAGATAGTTTGCTCGCGCCAAGATAAGAAATACAGACATAAGATATGGACAAAGAAAAAATTATCATCATATGAGTGAGTATATTGTAGCTATAGAATTAGGCAGTTCCAAGATTGTTGGTATTGCCGGTTACCGAGATGAGAACGGAATGCTTGTCGTTTCGGCCATTGAGAATGAAAATGCCACCAACATTATCAAGCGTGGCTGTGTTCAGAATGTCGATGAGGTATTCTCTTGCATCAAGAGAATAAAAATGAAACTCGAAAACCGATTGGCCCCTGCCAAGATTGTAAAGACTTATGTAGGTGTGGGTGGTGTATCGGTATCGGCCGAAGAGAAGGTTACAAACCGATCATTCCACGAAGACAGCATCATCAAACAAGCCCACGTTCAGAAGTTGAAAGATGAATGTCGTGCAATGCTGCCCACAACAATCGATACGCTGGATATCGTATCGACAGGCTACATCATCGATGGTCGCGCCGAGCGCATAGCCACCGGCGTAACAGGAACAACTATAGAGGCTCACTATAAAGCCATCACAGCCAAGCCGGTGTTGAAACGTAATATTGACCGTTGTATCATTGAACGCTTGAAACTACCCATTGCCGGCTACATAACAAGTGCCTTGGCAACTGCCGATGTGGTATTGTCGAAGGATGAACGTATGCTGGGTTGTATGTTGGTGGACTTTGGTGCCGAAACAACAACCGTATCGATATACAAGAACGATGCTCTCGTGTTGCTCGAAACCCTGCCTATGGGTGGTCGCAACATTACTCGCGATATTATGAGCCTGAACCTTGTAAGCAGCGAAGCCGAGCATTTGAAAATTGCATCGGGCAAAGCCAAAGGATTTAAGAGCGAAAACAACGTACGCCTGAAATTTGAAGGCGATAATATGGTAGAGATAGACCTCGCCAAACTCACTTCGGTCGTAGAGGCTCGCTCGGAAGAGATTATAGCCAATGTCGAGGAGCAAATTAAACGTTCGGGACTTGAGAGTAAAGACCTCACTGCCGGTGTTGTGGTGGTAGGTGGTGCTGCCAAGTTGAGCGGCTGGATCGACCTGCTCGAAGAACGCTTGGTAGGCTTGAAGGTGCGCGTAGGTGCATTGCGCAAGGATATTCAGGCCGTCGAGAAAGAACGTTCGCAAATCAACGACTATATGCAGGCCGTAGGTTTGCTATACGCAGCAAAAGAAGATTGCACCAAGACTCCCTTACAAGAGAAACCCGTTGAGCCGGAGAAACCCGTTGTAATAGAAGAGGAGGAAGAAGAAGAGATTGTAATCACCGTCGAGAAAGAGAAGCAAGAGAGCAAGCCCAAGAAGGGCAATATCTTCACAAATTGGTTCGACAAGTTTGGTCGCATCATCGAAGAGGGTGAGAATGATGAATAATTACGAATAAAAATGATTAACACGATATAGTTATGGCAGAAGATATAAAAGACCTGACTCCCTTTACTGATATGGATGATGCCCATATCGAGGATACAACATCGACCGAAATGATGATTATCGGTGTCGGTGGTGGTGGTGGTAATGCTGTTAAATATATGTACAACAAGCGCAATATCGATAGTATTCGTTATGTTGTGTGCAACACCGATTCGCAAGCACTTGAAAAGTCGGGCATCCCTACCCGATTACTCTTGGGCCCCACAGTAACCAAAGGTGGTGGAGCCGGTAACAAACCCGATGTAGCACGCTCGGCAGCCGAGGAGAGTGCCGAAGATATCGAAGCATTGCTCACAACCGACCCCAAGCCCAATATGGTGTTTATCACAGCCGGTATGGGTGGTGGTACAGGTACAGGTGCTGCTCCGGTAGTGGCACGCATTGCCAAGGAATTGGGCATACTCACCATCGGTATTGTTACACTACCGTTCCTCTTTGAGGGTCTGCCCAAGATTAAGAAAGCCTTGTCGTACATCGAGGAGATGCGTACCCACGTCGATGCCCTGTTGGTTATCAACAACGAGCGTCTGCGCGAGATATATCCCAACCTCACATTTATGAATGCCTTCTCAAAAGCCGATGACATACTTGCTACTGCTGCCGGCAGTATTATTGAGATTATCATTCGTGACGGATATGTCAATTGCGACTTCCGTGATGTGCGCACCACACTGCTCGATGGTGGTACAGCCATTATCAGTACAGGATATGGCGAGGGTGAGAATCGTGTAACATCGGCCATTGAGGATGCCATACGCTCACCGCTGTTGAAGAATGCCGATATATATACATCGAAAAACCTGCTGATTGTTGTTTATCTTTCGCCCGATGAGGAGAAACAGATGACTCTTGCCGAGAGTGATGAACTCACAGCCTTTACGTCAAAGTTTGTCAACGCTCCCGACGTTATCACAGGTATCTACTTCGACGATGAGATAGGCGATAAGATGAAGATTACCATTCTTGCCTCGGGCTTTGAGGCCACCGATACCATCACTATCCCTGCGCCCAACACAACCAAGTCGAGCAACAAGAATGAGCCAATAAAGCCTGCCGAAATAGACAGTTCGGCTGTTGAACAGATATATGGCCCTGATGCCGTGCGTGATATGGAGCGCAAGCGTCTGCAAATAGCCATCCTCACTCGTGAGCAAATGGATAATGATGCCCTGCTCGAACTTTTCGACAGCGAGCCTACTTATAATAGAAGCAGCGACTTCAAACAACGCCTCTCGGTAGCCGGCACAGTGCGCAACACCGAAACCACAACTACCGTAGAGAACAATGCGAAAACAATAAATTTTGGTGATTAAAAAATATATAATATGAGTCTTTTTGATACCATCAGCAACGACATTAAGAATGCAATGCTGGCAAAAGATAGAGTAAAATTGGAGGCTCTTCGTGGCGTAAAGAAAGAGTTTATCGAAGCCAAGACTGCCAAGGGTGGCAATGGAGAGTTGTCGGATGACGTGGCTTTGAAGATTCTTGCCAAGATGGTGAAGCAACGTCGTGAAAGTGCCGCCATATATCAAGAGCAAAATCGCCCCGAACTCGCCGAAAGCGAACTTGCCGAGGCTGCCGTGATAGAGGCTTATATGCCTCAACAACTATCGGAAGAGGAACTTACAACCGAGTTGCAAGCGATTATTGCCGAGGTAGGTGCTACAGGCCCTCAAGATATGGGCAAAGTAATGGGCGTAGCATCGAAACGCCTTGCCGGTCGTGCCGACGGTCGTGCCATTTCGACAAAAGTTAAAGAGTTATTGTCTAAATAAATTAGTGACTCAAAAGCCATAACACATAAAAACAAAGTAAAATGCTTACATTAGATATTATCAAAAACCAAACCGAGGAGGTTATTGCTCGTTTGGCTGTGAAAAACTTCGATGGTCGTGAGAAAATAGAACGTATCCTTGAGGTTGACAAGACTCGTCGTGCATCGCAAAACGAACTCGATGCTCGCTTGGCCGAACTTAAGAAGTTGGCTGCCGAGATTGGCAAACTGATGAAAGAGGGTAAGAAAGATGAGGCAGAGGCTACCAAGGCCCGTGTAGCCGAGATGAAAGCCGGTAATGTGGCTATCGAAGAGGCTATGGTAAATGCCGAAAAAGAGATTATCGACATACTGCTCACTATCCCCAACCTTCCCTGCGATGCTGTTCCCGCCGGCAAAAGTGCCGAAGATAACATCGTAGAGAAAGAGGGTGGCGTTATCCCCGAGTTGGGCGAGAACGCATTGCCTCACTGGGAGTTGGCAAAGAAATATGACTTGATAGACTTTGAGTTGGGCGTAAAGATAACAGGTGCCGGCTTCCCCGTATATAAAGGCAAGGGAGCGCGTCTGCAACGTGCGCTTATCTCGTTCTTCCTCGACAAGGCTCGCGAGGCAGGTTATCTTGAGATTCAACCTCCCTACGTTGTTAATGAGGCCTCGGGTTACGGTACAGGACAATTGCCCGACAAAGAGGGACAAATGTACTGCTGCACAGCCGACAATCTATACTTGATTCCTACTGCCGAGGTACCTGTTACCAACCTTTATCGCGATGTCATCTTCAACGAGAACGAACTACCCGTTAAGAACACAGCCTACTCGGCTTGCTTCCGTCGCGAAGCCGGCTCGTATGGCAAGGACGTGCGTGGATTGAATCGCCTGCACCAATTTGACAAAGTGGAGATTGTACAAATACAACACCCCGATCATTCATACGCAGCACTTGAGGAGATGAAAGACCACGTTCAAGGTCTTGTTGAGGCTCTCGAATTGCCTTGGCACATCTTGCGATTGTGTGGTGGCGATATGAGTTTCACATCGGCTATAACTTTCGACTTTGAGGTATATTCGGCAGCACAAAAACGCTGGTTGGAAGTAAGTTCGGTATCGAACTTCGAAAGTTACCAAGCCAATCGCCTCAAATGTCGCTACCGTGGTGCCGACAAGAAAACACACCTTTGCCACACCCTCAACGGTAGTGCATTGGCATTGCCTCGCATTATGGCAGCCTTGCTCGAGAATAACCAAACTCCCGAAGGCATACGCATCCCCAAGGCGCTCGTTCCCTACACAGGCTTCGACATAATAGACTGATAACGTTCTATATAAAACACAAGATGCTGACCCACTCGGTCAGCATCTTGTGTTTTTATATGATTGCGATTAAATTATTTCTTGATGGATACTTCACCAACAAACGACTGGCTCATTGCCTCTACCACCTCGCTGTACGACTTGTTGTGACCGAACAAGAACATCAACTTGGCAAGGGCTGCTTCGGTAGTGCTGTCATAACCACTTATCACACCTATTCCTTGTAGGGTATTTCCTGTACTATAGAGTCCCATTTGTACGCTACCACTGCTACATTGGGTAACGTTTACAATTACAATGCCACGATTTACGGCATCGCGAAGTTCGGCGAGGAACCAATCGTACTTGGGCGCATTACCCGAGCCGAATGTTTCGAGTACAACTCCTTTAAGGCCCGGTATGTTGAGTGCTTGATGTACGGCCTGACGGCTGATACCGGGGAACAACTTAAGCACCACTACATTGTTATCCATATTGAAGTGAGGCTTCAAAGGCTTGTTATCATTGGGGTAGTGTATCTCTACATCATCATAGTTAATGTTGATACCAACGTGAGCAAGCAGGGGATAGTTGGGCGAAACAAAGGCATTGAAGAATTGCGAACTGACCTTGCTGGTGCGATTGCCTCGCATAAGGGCGTTTTCAAAGCATATACATACTTCGGGTACGCGAGGATGACCGTTCTCATCCTTGTCAGCAGCAATCTCAATGGCAGTAATAAGGTTTTCCTTACCGTCAGTGCGCAACATACCTATAGGCAATTGCGAGCCGGTGAAGATAACCGGTTTGCCCAAGTTTTCGAGCATAAAACTCACAGCCGATGCTGTGTAGGCCATCGTGTCTGTTCCGTGCAATACTACAAAGCCGTCATATTTATCATAATTGTCGGCTATCATTCTTACCAACTTGGCCCATTGTGTAGGCTCTGTTTCCGATGAATCGATAATGGGGTCGAATTGGATAGTCGATATTGAGAATCCCAAACGACGCAATTCAGGCACGTTATCGAGAAGATGACTGAAGTCAAAAGGCTCCAACGCACCGGTTTCGGGATTTTGTGTCATACCGATTGTACCACCGGTGTAGATAATCAGAACAGATGTAGTAGGTGTTGTCATAGTGCTGCTTTTGATTCGTTGATAGGGCAAAAGTACAAAAAGCATTGTTAGGAAACAACGCTTTTTGTCAATATTTTGCTAAAATTTTCAGCAGCAAGAATGGGGCTTTGTAGCAAATTGCTACGATTCAGCCGTATTTCAAGCCCTTGTCGTCTCAAAACAGATTTAATCTATTTCAAGATTTAGCATTTCTACGGCTTTCTCTAAATTAGGGTTATCCTCTTTCATTGCTATCAGGATATCGCCTGTATTGTACGATACTCGACGCTCATTCGAAACTTTTATCTCTGTTTCCAAGTCGATATAATCGTTTTGCAACTCGTTGTGAATAAATGCCAACAAGGCATCTTTGGTAAGCGTAATGAGCGATTGCTGTATGGTACTCTCTATCTCGACGTGACACATTATCTCGCCCTTGAGTGTAGGCTTATGAGTCAACATAGTGTTATACAAGGCTACCTCATCGGGTATGGTCTCGGCATACTTGAGCCACGCTGCCACAAGGGCATCTTGATTGAACGGATTGCGACGTTTCTCGCTCACATCAGTAGTTTCGGTTTTCTGCGCATTGATGCGTATTGAGGGAACGGGCATACCGGCTCGGGGTGTCGCTGTAGGACGGGGCGTAGCAGGACGTGGTGTATATGCTTGTGCCGATGGGGCCGGCTTGGGAGGCGTTGCCGGTTGCGCCGGCGCCGGTTTAGGGGCTGCTTGTGGCGCAGGTTGTGGTTGTGGCTGTGCCGCAGTGGTACGCACCGATTGCAATGCAGGCTGCACAGTTTGCACCGGCTCGGCCGGCATCGAGAGTTGACATATCTGTATGAGCATCAGTTCCACAAGGAAACGTTTGTTGTTGCTCACACGATAATCGAGATCGCATTTATTGCTCAAGTCCATTGCCTTATAAAGCAATCGGGTATCGCACTTGGTGGCTTGCTCGCCATATCGCTTGGCTGTTGCCTCACCCATTTCGAGTAGCGACAGTGTGGCAGCATCCTTGCTTACGAGCAAGTTACGGAAGTGGTTGCTCAAACCACTCACAAAATGTTGCGACTCAAAGCCCTTATCGCATATCTCCTTGTAAAGCAACAATGTAGCAGGTACATTGGCACTTAAGAATGCATCGGTAAGACGGAAGTAATATTCGTAGTCGAGAACATTCAAATTCTCGATTACGGCATTATAGGTAATATTGCCGGCCGTAAAACTTGCTATTTGGTCGAATATCGACAACGCATCACGCATACCACCATCGGCCTTTTGCGCTATTACACCAAGGGCTTCGGCCTCGGCCACTATTCCCTCTTGTGCAGCAACATATTGCAGATGCTCGGCAATGTCGGCTATAGTAATACGTTGGAAATCATATACCTGACAACGCGACAAAATGGTAGGTAATATCTTATGCTTCTCGGTTGTTGCCAATATAAATATGGCGTGATGAGGCGGCTCTTCAAGGGTCTTCAAGAAGGCGTTGAATGCAGCAGTCGATAGCATATGCACCTCATCGACAATATATACCTTATACTTTCCTATCTGGGGAGGGATGCGTACTTGATCGACAAGTTGGCGAATGTCATCTACGCTATTGTTCGATGCTGCGTCAAGTTCCGATATGTTGTATGAGCGTTGCTCGTTGAATGCTCGGCACGACTCACACTCATTACACGCCTCGCCTGCTTCGGTAGGATGCAGGCAGTTGATAGTCTTGGCAAAGATACGGGCACACGAGGTCTTACCCACACCACGAGGTCCACAGAACAGGTAGGCGTGAGCCAACTTACCGGCATCAATGGCATTTTTCAGCGTTTGTGTCAATGCCTTTTGTCCTACCACCGATTGGAATGTCGATGGGCGATATTTGCGTGCTGATACTATATAATTTTCCATCTGTGTGTGCTGTCAATTGTTTATTCAAGGTCGGTCTTGCCAAAGCATAGGGGTAGCAACGACTCGATAGAATTGATGATATAAATTTTATCCTTTCCATAGAGCAATATCTCTATAGGGGTATTATATCGATGTTCGGTTTCGAGAATTACTTGGCGACACGCTCCACAAGGGGCTGTGGGTGCTGTGGTATATTCGCCACCTTTATAGGCGGCAATGGCCAATTTGGTCACTGCGTTATCGGGATATTTGGCTCCGGCATAGAACAGTGTGGTACGCTCGGCACAAGTACCCGATGGGTAGGCTGCATTCTCTTGGTTGCTACCACTCACCACTTCGCCATTGTCGAGCAGGGCTGCTGCTCCGACATTGAACTGCGAGTAAGGCGCATAAGCACGCTTACAAGCATCTTTGGCGCAATCAACCAATTTTTTTTGCGTTTCGGTCAACTCATTATAATCACAAACGAGTATATTTGCAACGATATCTATATTTTTCATACGGTCTTTATTACTCCATTTGTACAAATGTAGGTATTTTTTGATGAAACACAGCGTACTGATATGATTTTTTGTGTCGAATAAATATTTTTTAGAATGAAACACTTGGTTGTATATATCCTTTCAACTTTTTTGGCATTGTGCAATGCCACTTCAACCCTTGCCGACGATACCGATAGTCGCTATCTCAACTACATCGAGCAGTATCACACTATGGCTCAAGAGCAACAACAACTTCACAACATACCTGCCAGCATTACGTTGGCGCAGGGCTTGTTGGAATCGGCGGCAGGCGATAGTCAACTCGCAGTAGATGCCAACAACCACTTCGGCATTAAGTGCCACGATTGGGGTGGCGAGGGTACACAATATAAGGGCGATTGTTATCGCAAGTATAACGATGTTGCCCAATCGTATCACGACCACTCGATGTTTCTGTTGCGACCACGATATAAGGAGTTGTATGCCCTCGACATCACCGATTACAAAGGATGGGCCGAAGGGCTCAAGCGATTGGGGTATGCCGAAGATCCTCAATATGCTCATAAATTGATATCGCTGATTGAACGATATAAACTCGATAAGTATGCCTGTATAGCCCCTACTACGGCTGCTGTGGCTGTAACCGATAGTACAACAAGCGCACTCGCCGACAGTACGATAAATACCTCGGCCGAAGCACGCACCACTGTTTCCTATACGGCCGGCCGACCGGTATATCGCGCGTGGGATATGCTCTACACCGAGGCTCGACAAGGCGATACTTACCAATCTATTGCCAACGATATGGGATTTAATGCCAAGAACTTGGCCAAATATAACGAGAACAAGTTGAACGCCACGCTACAGGCCGGAGAGATTGTGTATCTCGAAAAGAAACGTCGCAAGGCTGTTGAGGGTTGCGATGAGCATACCGTTACCATAGGCGAAACAATCTACTCTATTTCGCAAAAATATGGTATAGAATACCGTCGCCTTGCACGACGCAACAAGATGAAATTTACAGCCGACGTCAAGCCGGGTATGGTACTGAAGTTGCGATAGAGAGAGTTATAAAACAGGACTGACAAGGCGCACTACCGACTCGCACACCTTCTGCAAGAAGGGGCGACGTCGCCACTCGTCGATATTGTCTATCAATGTGCAATGTTGTGCATCATTGAAGAAGTCTTCTTTCACTCTCAACGCCATATCGGCTCCATAGATTATAGCATTGGTTTCGAAATTATGTTCAAAACTGCGGAAATCGAAATTGGCCGAGCCTACCGATATCATTTCATCATCGGCAACGATGGTCTTGGCGTGTAACATACCGGGCTGATAAAGGTATATCTTCACGCCGGCACTCAACATCTGCGAGATATAAGAGAACGACCCCCAACGCATAACCACCCAATCGGTGTGGTTGGGTATCATTACGCGCACATCAACACCCGACAAGGATGCCACTTGCAATGCTCGCAACAATGAATCGGTGGGAAGAAAATAAGGTGTCTGTATATATACATAGTCATTGGCCATAGATACTACTTTCTCGCACATCATTGCCACACTATCCCACTCGCCCATAGGCCCTGACAGTACAATTTGTACACCTTTATCGCCTACAGGACGCATTTCGGGATAATAGATTTTATCCGACAGCAATTCATTACCTTCGTAACTCCAATCTATGGCAAAGGATGTTTGCAACCCTCGCACTGCAGGCCCTTCAAGGCGTATATGGGTGTCGCGCCAACTTAAGTCTTTATCGCCATCGACATAACGATTGGCTATGTTCATTCCTCCTATATATCCCACATTGCCATCGATAACTACTATCTTACGGTGGTTGCGATAGTTGAGTCGCCAAGAGGGTCGGAACTTGAAGATGGGCATAAACTTGCTTACCTCTATGCCTCGTTGTTGCATATCTTTGAAGAAACGGCGATTGACAGTGAAACACCCCATATCGTCATATAGCAATCGTACGGCAACGCCTCGTTCTACTGCGGCTACGAGTTCATCGCGTATTTGTCGCCCCAATGTATCATCAAGGAAGATAAAGTACTGTATGTGAATGAACTTACTTGCCCGACGCAAATCGGCTATAAGGTCATCAAACTTTTCTCGACCTTTGGTGTACATCTTCACCTCATTGCCGGGATAGAAGTGCGCTGTATGAAGTTTATTACACAAATTTATCAGTTGACGGTTGTTTTCGCTCAACGACTCCATATCGAGTTCGACAGGTTCATCATTGGCGTGTGTCAGCAATTTCTTACGATTGCCTTGCGACAACATACGCTCATCGCGCAGACTCTGCCCAAACAACAGGTATAGAATAAGACCCAATACAGGAAGGAATATAAGAGCCATTATCCACGCATTACTCTTGGCAGCATTGCGATTTTCCGACACTACAACGAAAATACTACTCACAACAAGAAGCACATATATAACATATAATGTGCTAAGTAGCCAAGCCGATATTTGTATCTGCAAAAACATCTGTTGTTGAGTTAATTATAATAATCGGGGGCTAATTTATAAATAAATTTGATACGCTTGTAAAAGTGTAGGAATAAATCTCTCTTTTTCACTCATTTTTATTACTTTTGTCACTCATTTAATATCACAAATATAGTATTGACTATCGGTACAAGATGAACAAGAATTACCTTTCGCAAGTCGTTTGGCTCGTGGTACTTACCATCGGTATATTATTGTTTATGTCAACAATACAACCCATAAACATAAATTTTACCATCAAACAAATAGATATATTGAGCGACCTTCGCTCGCACAATACAGATCAATATGACGACTCGATATCAGTAGCAACCGATGTATTGACCGATACGGCGAGTATCACAATCACTGCCATCGACAGCACAACCCTTATAAGCGATACGACTCTGTTGGAGAATAATCTCCTGACAGCACAACAGATAGCCCAAGTAAGACGTAAAGAGGGCGATATAACACTCGTAGAGGACTACTCGGCCGAGCAGAATGGTATTGACAAACTTATTGATGCCATAGATAATCGCAACAACATTGGCCGCCCTGTACGAGTGGCTTTCTTGGGTGATTCGTTTATCGAAGCCGACATCTTCACACAGAATGTACGCCAAGCCCTACAAGATATGTACGGGGGATGTGGTGTGGGATATATGCCTATGCACAGCGATTTCCCGGGATTTCGTCGCTCTATCACGCAAAGCGATAAGGGATGGACTACTCACAACGTTATAAAAGATTGCCAATATGACGATACCTCGCTACCCCTACAGTTATTTATTGCATCGGACAAAGGGGCTAATACCCGATATAAGGGTGTAAACAAGTTGCGTCACATCGACCGTTGGGAAACTTCGAAGGTTGTTTTTATAGCGCGCGATACTGCCACTCTTACGCTCAAGACCGACTCTACCCTGCACACCTATGACATTGTGGCTTCGGATGTGGCTCAATGTATCACTCTCAACGAAGTAACATCGTCACTTGAGGTGCGTTGCAATAGCAACCAACTATCGATTTGGGGTACTTGGCTTGACGCTCATCAAGGCTTTGCCATCGATAATATTTCGATGCGTGGTTACAGTGGAACTACCTTTACACAGATTCCTATCAAGCGTATGCGCGAGTTGAACAATATGATACCTCACGATATGATTGTGTTACAATACGGGCTCAATCGTATGACTACCACCATTACCAACTATGAGGCTTACACAGTACAACTCATCGCAGCCATAAATCAATTGAGGCAAGCCTTCCCCGATACTCCTATTCTTATAATGGGTATTGGCGACCGATGCCAAAACGAGAACGGCGAAATGAAGACGTTGCCGGCTGTATATGGTATGCGCAAGGCTCAACGCGATGCTGCCATAAAGACCGGTTGCCTCTTTTGGGATACTTGTGAGGCGATGAAATCGCTGGGTGGTATGCCGGCTTTTGTTGAAAACAAGTGGGGTAACAAAGACTATACACACATCAACCACGCCGGAGGACGCCCTCTTGCCGATGAGTTTGTAAAAGCACTCAATTACGCACTGCATAACCGTAACAACCATTTGTCGCACCCTACCGATACGACTTCGTATGAATAGATTTATACACTATATCGCAATAATTATTCTCTCTCTCGCATCGACCTGCGCCTATGCCGAGGAGCAAACAACTATATCGTGTATAAATGTCAGTGCCGATACTATTATATTTAATGATGCCGATTGGTCGCCACTGTTCGACAGGTTACAGATGCTATGCGATAGCGTTTCGACAGAGAGAGAGGTCGTTTCGATAGTGCATCTCGGCGACTCACATATACAAGCCGGACACTTTACAGAGGCACTGCGTGTACCGGCACAACAAAAATGGGGCAATGCAGGTCGTGGACTTATAACCCCACTGAAACTAACCAAAACCAACGAGCCGAGGGACTATAGCATCACCTCGCCCGACAAGTGGAGTCACAACCGTTGTTTGGGTAAGCAATTCAGCCACGAAGTTGGTGTAGGAGGCATATCGATACAGCCTATATCAAAATATATCGACCTGACCATCAGCACAACAAGTTGCAATGGTGAGGATGAGCGATTTTGCTCCTTGCGCCTGCTACACAGCACGAGCGACAAGTTTCCACAACTACTGCCTACACCCGACTTGGATAGTATGCAAGTTGACTACAAACAGGGTGAAACTCACTACCAATGGTCGCCTTCGGTAGCAACAAACACCATACAGTTGCAGGGCGCAAACAGTTATGAGGCTCACGATGCAGCCATATACGGAGCCTTGCTGGAAAATGGTAAAAACGGTGTCCTTATACACTCCATCGGTAACAATAGCGCAACATACGAATGTTACAACAAAGTGTACCAATATGGCACAAAACTTGCCGTCTTGCAGCCTCACTTGGTTATCATTTCGATGGGTACTAACGAGTCGGTTTCATCGACAATAAAACCAGAGCATCTATATAATCAGATTGACCAACTAATCTCATCTATCAAAAAAGATAGCCCCAATACACTTATACTACTGACAACTCCCGCCGACAACAAACTGCGCAAACGCAAACGTCGCAACAAGAAACGTGTGGTATATTATGCACACAATCCTCATATCACAACTGTGGTAGAAACCATTAAACAATACGGCAAGGAGAATAATATTGCCGTTTGGGATTGGTTTACCATAAGTGGTGGTGAGAACACCTCCGATACTTGGGTAAAGGAACAAGGAATGGCCAAAGACCACATACACTACACACAAACAGGATATAGCATACAAGGTAATCTACTATTTGAAAGTATATACAACGCTTATGAACAACATATTCGACAACATCAATCTATCTAAAATAGGCGAACTGCTGACATACTCTCCGGGACACCCACTGATGTTCAACAGTGGATTATTTATGTTTCTGTTTCTCGGCTTCCTTATTATATATCGCGCCATATATAATATGTCACGCGCGCGTATGATATTTGTCATACTCTTTTCGCTCTACTTCTACTACAAGTCGAGTGGTATATATGTGTTATGCCTGCTGTTGGTGGCATTGTCCGACTACTCTATCGGACTGCTACTGAATAAGACACGCAACACCATAGGGCGCAAACTATGTGTAACGGCAAGCGTACTTATCAATATGGGAATGCTGTGCTATTTCAAGTACACAGCCTTCGTGGTGGATACCATCAACAAATTTTTACACCAACCCATCGAGTTGTGGGATATAGCCTTACCTATTGGTATCTCATTCTTTACCTTCCGTTCGGTCAGTTACATTGTTGACATATATCGTGGAAAAATCGAGGCAGAGCGCAATCCCCTCAATTACATATTTTTCCTCACATTCTTCCCACCATTGGTAGCCGGCCCTGTTGTAAGGGCATCCCAATTACTACCCCAAATACACAATCGACCCATTGTAACACGCGAGATGTTTGCCGAAGGACTGTTCCTCATAATGACAGGCGTGTTCAAAAAGGTTGTTATATCCGACTACATCAGCAGCAACTTTGTTGACCGTATTTTTGACGCTCCGGCACTATACACCGGCTTGGAAAATCTTTTAGGCATCTACGGATACACACTACAGATATACTGCGACTTCTCGGGCTACTCCGATATGGCCATAGGTATTGCACTGCTATTGGGATATCGTTTCCCTATCAACTTCGACTCACCATACCAATCAGGCTCTATCACCGAATTTTGGCGTCGTTGGCACATCACCCTGTCATCGTGGTTGCGCGACTATTTATACATATCATTAGGAGGAAACCGAGTTCCCATTTGGCGCAACTACTTCAACCTGTTCATCACAATGGTAATTGGAGGATTATGGCACGGTGCATCGTGGCTGTTTATACTTTGGGGCAGTTGGCACGGCATAATGCTCGTTCTGCACAAAGCATATCGCAAACTTGTTCCTGCACAGCAACACAGTGGTTTAAAAGCACAATTACTCCACATCGGGAATGTATTGCTGACATTCCACGTCGTAGCCATAGGCTGGGTATTCTTTCGAGCCGAATCACTCACAACCGTAGGCGAAATGGCAACACAGATATTCACGCAATTCCACCCCGAGGTATTTATGCAATTTGTCAACGGCTATCCATTTGTAACATTAGCCATATTTGTAGGATATATGTTGCACTACGCCCCCCACAATATGGCAACCTCACTACAAAACACACTTGAACACACGCCATTAGTAGCAAAAGCATTCATCTTTGCACTATTTATCTATGTCGTTATGCAAGTACGTTCAGGCGAAGTAGTACCATTTATATATTTACAATTCTAACCCAACACAATCACAATAAAGCACTCACTAAACCAATACCTGCTGCTTCTTGAGGACATTTATTACTTTGATGACCTTAGGGCATTAACGATGTTGCAGCACATTGGGGAGTATGCTTTGTAGTGCTTTAGTGCCTTTTAGGACTTTTTGCCTTGTTGGCATTTTAGGCATTTTAGGCCTTTTAGCCCTTTTAGCCCTTTTGGGGCGTTTTCAGCGTTGTAGCCCTTTAAGCCCTTTAAGGCGTTGTAGCCTTATTGCTATCTCATCACTCCTATTTTCTCTCTCTTCTCTCCTCTCTCAACTCTCCTAAAATAACAAAGCCCCGACAACTTGTGTTGTCGAGGCTTGTCTTAAGTGGCGGCTGCCTACTCTCCCACTTGCGCAGTACCATTGGCGTGACCGGGCTTAACTTCTCTGTTCGGGATGGGAAGAGGTGGATCCCCGGTGCTATAACCACCTTAATGTGTTTACTGTTGTCTCAGTATGGTGGATCTTTGAATGATGTATCTTTTTCTCTCTTTTCTCGCATTTGACTTTCCCTCTTTTTTGTCGATTCAGACAACTGTCTTTCAAAGAAAGTGTTCGGGCGATTAGTATTACTCGACTTTGCCATTACTGACTTTACATCTGTAACCTATCTACGTCATCGTCTTTGACGGCCCTATGAAATCTTATCTTGAGGCCGGCTTCGTGCTTAGATGCTTTCAGCACTTATCCGATCCCGACTTAGCTACCCAGCAGTGCACCTGGCGATACAACTGGTAAACCAGCGGTCGGTCCAACACGGTCCTCTCGTACTAGTGTCGGAGCCTCGCAAATTTCTACGCCCACAACAGATAGAGACC